>JAPKAF010000033.1 GCA_028825365.1 Flavobacteriaceae bacterium
GCAAGGCTAATGTAATGAGAACTCTTCGTGAATTAGGTCAATTAGGATATTTTGATGCTCAACAAATTTCTCCTGACTTCAAAAATGTTAACCCTACTGATGGAACTCTTGACATGCAATATTCAGTAGTAGAAAGCGGTTCAAGTCAAATAGAATTACAAGGTGGTTATGGTGGTGGTGGTTTCATTGGAACTTTAGGCTTATCATTTAATAATTTTGCAATTAAAGATCTTTTTAATAAAAAAGCATATAAACCAGTCCCAATGGGAGATGGCCAAAAGCTTGCTTTAAGATTACAATCGAGTAGATTCTATACAATGAATAGCTTTTCATTTACTGAACCTTGGTTAGGAGGAAAGAAACCTGTCCAGTTTAATGTTCAGTTATCTCAAACAAAACAATTCTTGTATAACCCTATCACAAGAAATGCAGATAAATCAAGATCTTTTAATATCAGCGGTCTATCTGTTGGACTTGCAAAAAGATTGACTGTTCCAGATGATTTTTTTACTCTATCTCAGGCGGTAAGTTTCCAATTTTATGACTTAAATAATTATAACACTGGACTATTTACTTTCGGTAACGGATCTTCAAAGAATCTAGCTTATACTTTTGGTCTTAGCAGAAACAATACCTACACAGATCCAATATATCCAACAGGGGGTTCTAATTTTAGTTTTTCTGCTAAAGTCACATTCCCATACTCTTCAGTAAATAATGTAGATTATGCTGGATTAAGAACAGAAAGAGAAGGTTTAGTCGAGGATTTGACAATAGACCCATCTAATACAGATGCATCCGATAGAATAGCTGTAATAGACCAGCTTAAGTTTCAATGGCTAGAGTATTATAAATTTAAATTTAAGGGTGAATGGTACACAGCTATTACAAAAAAATTAGTTTTAAAACCAACATTTGAATTCGGATTCCTAGGAGCTTATAATAATGACAGAGGAATAGTGCCGTTTGAAAGGTTTTTCCTTGGTGGAGATGGCTTAGGCACATATAGTTTAGATGGCAGAGAGACAATAGCCCTAAGGGGTTATCCAAACCAATCATTATCTAACCAAGATGGAGGGTCAATTTATAATAAATACTCATTAGAACTGAGGTATCCTATTAGTCTTGGACAGCAAGCTAAAGTATATGCACTTGCTTTTATGGAGGGAGGTTCCTCATTTAATGATTTCAAGGATTATAACCCATTTGAATTAAAGAGATCAGCTGGATTTGGTGTTAGATTATTTATGCCAGCATTTGGACTACTTGGGATTGACTTTGGACATGGCTTTGATTCACTTCCAGGGGAAAGTGGTAAACATGGATGGGAAACTCACTTTATCATAGGACAAAATTTCTAAATAAACATACTATTAGAAAAAAATAGACGTTAATAGATAAACTCTACAATCATTAAAGATTTAAAAAACATATTATTTTGCTTTATTATAATCCAAAGTATTCTTTCATACTCACAGAAAGGGGTTAGAATAGGATACATAGACACGGAGTATATACTAGAAAACATACCAGAATATCAAGAAATAAGTGCACAGTTAAATTCTAATGTAGAAGGCTGGAAAAAGGATATAGAGGAAAGAGAAAAGAGTGTTCAAAACAAAAGAGAGGTATTAAATAAAGAGAGAATCCTACTAACCAAAGAGTTAATAGAAGAAAGAGAAGAAGACTTGAAAATTGAAGAAGAAGAAATTTATCAATACAAGCAAGATAGATTTGGCCCAAATGGAGATTTTATTCTACAAAAAAAACAATTAATTCAACCTATCCAAGATCAAATATTTTTAGCTATTCAGCAAATAGCAAAAACAAAAAAATATGATTTTATATTTGACAAGTCAGCAGACCTCGTGATGCTTTATTCAGAAAAAAGATATGATATTAGCGAACAAATTTTAAGAACAATTTTACGTACTAATAACCAGAATCAAGTTGAGTCTAGAAGAGAAAAAAAGAGAATAGAAAAAGAATCTATAATTTCTAAATCAGATGTTGACGATCCACGAAAAACTGAAATTGAAAATAAAAAGGAAATTGCTGAAGCTAAAAGAAATAAAATTTTAGAAGCTAAAGAAGCAAAAAAAATTGTGACGGAAGAGAAAAGAAAAAAGCTAATTGAAGAAAGAGAAAACAAAAGAAATTTAGCCAAAGAAAAAATTGAGAAAATAGTTGCAGCAAAAGAAAGTAAGAAAAAAGAGATTGAAGATAAGAAAACAAAGCTTTTAGAAGATAGAGAGCTGAAAAAAATAAAGCTTCAGCAGAATAGAAAAAAATTATTAAACAATAAAGAAAAAATAAGTATTGATAGTTCTACAAACTCTACTGCTAAAGAAAAACTACTATTAGAAAGACAAAAAAAGGCATTAGAAAACTTGAAAAACGAAGAGCCATCAAGAATATTAATCAAAGAAAATTCCAGTCCTAGTATAGAAGAAAGAAAAAAACTACTAGAGCAAAAGAAGAAAAGGATTCTAGAAGCTAGAAAAGCTAAGTTAGATGCTAAAAAGATATCAAAAGATAGTACCTTTACAAAAAATAATTAATAAATAGATAAATTAGAATCATGAAAAAAATTAAAAACATACTTCTTACAGCTGTAATTGCTTTAAGTTCATTGTCATTTACTTTTGCTCAAAGCAAAGTTGCTCACATTAATACACAAGAATTAGTAGGTTCAATGCCTGAAATGAATACTGCTAAAGCTGAGTTAGAAAAATTAGCTAAAACTTATGAAACAGACATTCAAACAATGGCTGCTGAACTTCAAAGTAAAGTAAAGCAATATGATTCAGAAGCAGGAAACCAAACTGACGAAGCTAATCAATCAAGATTACAAGAGGTTCAAGGTATGGAGCAAAGTATTAGACAGTACCAACAACAGGCTCAATCTGATTTACAAAAGAAAGAGTTTGATTTACTAAAACCTATTTCAGAAAAAGCTCAAGCTGCTATTGTAAAAGTTGCTAATGCTCAAGGTTTTGATTATGTACTTGATTCTACTCAAGGACAAGGAGTTATATTAGCAAATGGAAAAGATCTAATGGCAGATGTAAAAACTGAGTTAGGCTTCTAATTACAGAAACACAAATAATAATATTTTAAAAAAAGCTATCTTAATAAGATAGCTTTTTTACTTTTACACAATGGCTAATAATTGTCCTATAGGTTTATTTGATTCAGGAATTGGTGGTATTTCAATATATAATGAAATAAGAAAAACTCTTCCAAAAGAAAGCACCATATATCTAGCGGATAATTTAAATGCTCCCTACGGAAAGAAAAGTAAAAAGGAAATAATCAATTTAAGTATAAAAAACACTCAAAGATTAATAGACCTAAATTGTAAGCTAATTGTAGTAGCTTGTAATACCGCCACAACTAATGCTGTGGAGATTCTTAGAGATACTTTTGAAATACCTATAGTAGGAATTGAACCTTCGATTAAACCTGCAATACTCGCAACTAAAACAAACCATATTGGAGTCTTAGCTACTGAAAAAACATTGTCTAGTAATTTATTCCTAGAAACTAGCAATAGATTCTCCGATGGAGTAACTATTCATGAACAAATTGGATATGACTTAGTTAGTATTATAGAAGAAAGTGGTATTAAAGAAGGATTATTAATTGATAAGCTAAGAAAATACATAGACCCTATGTTAGAGAAAAACATAGACAATTTAGTTCTTGGCTGCACTCATTATTACTTTTTAAAAGACATATTAGAGAAACTCTTGCCTAAAGGAATAAAGGTCTTAGATTCATCAAGCGCAGTCTCTAAAAGAGTTAAACAGGTCTTAGAGTCAAACAATAATACATCCGAAACATTAGATACTAAAAATCAGTTCTACTGCAATGGTAATGAATCCGTAATTCAGAATTTTTTAGATAAAGAGAAAAAGGTAAATAAAATAATTTTTTAATTTACACTAGGGCAATTGCAGTCATACTTTTCCTTCTTGGAACCAAGGTTAATACCAAGAGTTATTTGATGATACCCACCATTATCAAATACAATAGAATTGTTTTGATAAGAGTATGTGTAAGCCAGTACAAAGTTTTCAAAATCAACCCCTACAAGTGGTGTAATGTATTGAAGCTGTTGGTTTTTCAACTGATCATTTGCGCCCAGATATTCAGCTCCATCAAAACTTCGTCTGTAAGATAATCCTCCCCAAACTTTTCCAAAATCAGTTTCTCTATAAACTTTAAAGTTCAAATCGATAAAGGATTCTTTAGTAGATTCTTTGTAAGCAAATAACGTAGAAGGTTCATAACTCCAAGGGCTGCCTATACTTCCAAATACATTCCCAGCTGAAAATAAATAGGTTCTTGAATTATCATAGGCATAAATACCTAACT
The DNA here is from genome assembly GCA_028825365.1 of Flavobacteriaceae bacterium. Lineage (GTDB taxonomy): Bacteria > Bacteroidota > Bacteroidia > Flavobacteriales > Flavobacteriaceae > SGZJ01. The sequence continues at coordinate 4,381 of JAPKAF010000033.1, forward strand.
CGTTAGAATTTATACCGTCATTTTTTAAGAAATTCTTAAATGTAGCATGGGCATAAAACTCCATGTAATGGTAAGAAAACCCGAAATCTAAATTAAAATCTGTAGAACTTTGAGTTGTTCCTGCAATTAGTGGGTCGAAGCCATCAAATAAAAATGAGGATTCATCAAGTTTATACTGCATCATTCCAGCACTGATACCAAAAGACAACATATTCAAATCAATTCTATTTCTTGAAAAAAGCAGATGATGTGCGTAAGTCAAATAAGCTCCGGTTTGGGAATGATAACCATTTTTATCATTAAAAACTATTGCACCAACTCCAGATTTAGAGTCCCCTATTCTACCATTAAAACTAAGTGTTTGTAGATTTGGAGATTCACTTTGATCAACCCATTGTTTTCTACTTGTTAATCTAATCTTATTACTATTAGCAACACCAGCCATTGAGGGGTGTAATAAATAGTAGTTATCTGTTAAATAATCAGAATATATCGGAAGTCCTTCTTGAGAATTTATAAATTGAGAACTAAATATAAAAAAAGCAGTATATAGTAAATGTTTTTTTAATGTCATTTTATGCAATTAATGGATCCAAATATATAAATTTTTAATGGATTTATATGTTTGATCATTCTTTTATCTTCAATGAAGATTCATTATTTTTGTAAAAAATTAGTAATGAAAAAATATAAAGTTTCAATCAACGAAACGAGTAATGAATTAATTGTAAAGTTCGAAACAAATTTCTTTCTAACTAATCATCAAAATTATGAATATAACAATATTGATGAAGCTTCAAACTCTCCACTAGCACAACAATTATTTTACCTTCCCTTTGTTAAGAAAATATATATATCATCCAATTTCATTGCTATTGAAAGATATAGCATAATAGAATGGAAAGAAGTTCAAGAAGAAGTTGCTGAACAAATAGAAAAGTATCTAAACGAAGGTAATATTGTAGTAACAGAGACTAAAGGAGTTAAAAAATCAGCTGTAACTATTTATGCAGAGAGTACTCCAAATCCATCTGCTATGAAATTTGTTTCTAACAAAAATCTTGTTAATTCTCTTTTTGAATATACATCTATTGACCAAACTGCTAAAAGTCCATTAGCAAAAGCTCTTTTTCATTTTCCATATGTAAAAAACGTTTTTATCGAGAAAAATTATATCTCAATTACAAAGTATGAATTAGCGACATGGGAAGAAATAACAATGGAATTAAGAGAGTTTATTAGGTCTCACATTGAAGATGGCAAGCAAATAGTTGAGTTAGATTCAAGTGATATAATCACTAATTCTGAAGAGCAGAAAACTAAAGAATTTGACAAACTAGATGATATCTCTAAAGAAATTATTAATATTTTAGAGGAATATGTCAAGCCAGCAGTAGCTGCAGATGGCGGAAATATTCAATTCAAGTCATATGATGCAGAAACAAAAAAGGTGTCTGTAATCTTACAAGGAGCATGTAGCGGCTGCCCTTCTTCAACTTTTACACTTAAAAACGGGATCGAGAATATGCTAAAAGAAATGTTGGCTGGTAAAGTAGAGTTAGTTGAAGCTATAAATGGTTAAAACAGAAACTTAAATTAAGTTTTGTATTTTTAAAAAAATGGAAAAAAAATTATTATATATTTTTTATATTCTGTTTATTCTAACAGCGTGTGAAAATAAGGAATCTAGCAAAATGAGCAATAATTTAATTAACGAGACCAGCCCGTACTTATTGCAACACGCATACAATCCAGTAGATTGGAACCCTTGGGATTCAAAATATCTAAAACAGGCAACTAAAGAAAACAAGCTTGTTATAATTAGCGTTGGTTATTCTGCCTGCCATTGGTGTCACGTGATGGAAAAAGAAAGTTTTGAAGATACTCTTGTTGCAAAAATAATGAACGAAAAGTATATTTCAATAAAAGTAGACCGTGAAGAAAGGCCTGATGTAGATAATGTTTATATGAATGCCGTTCAACTAATGACTGGTAGTGGAGGGTGGCCGTTGAATGTAGTAACTCTCCCTGATGGAAGACCAATATGGGGTGGTACTTATTTTTCAAAAGATCAATGGATAAACGCTCTAGAACAGATATCAAAACTTTATGACGATGATCCTGAGAGACTTATTACTTATGCAGATCAATTAGAAGAAGGAGTTAAATCTTTGGATCTTATAGAGCTCAATAAATCTAGCACTAATTTTGAGTTAGATACAATGAAAAAATATTTAGATACTTGGTCAAATAAGTTTGATTTGGAATACGGTGGCGCAGAGGGAATGCCTAAGTTTATGATGCCAAGTAATTTACATTTTCTACTAAAGTATTCTTATCAGACCAGCAATATAGAAATTCAAGACTTTGTAAACCTTAGCCTGAAGAAAATGGCATTTGGAGGTATATATGATCAAATTGGTGGTGGATTCTCAAGGTATTCTGTTGATAATAAATGGCATATCCCACATTTTGAAAAAATGCTTTATGATAATGCGCAATTAGTAAGCTTATATTCAGACGCATATAAAGCAACTAAAAATGAGTTGTATAAAAAAATTGTGTATGAAACAATTGATTTTATAAATTTAGAATTAAAAGATGAGAGTGGTGGTTATTACTCTTCATTAGACGCAGACAGCAAAACAAGCGACAACGTTTTAGAAGAAGGAGCTTTTTATGTATGGACAGAAAAGGAACTTAAAACTACATTAAAAGAAGACTTTACTGTATTCTCGAGTTATTATAACATAAACACTTATGGGTATTGGGAAGATGATAAATATGTTTTAATAAGAAATGAAGAGGATCAAAAGATTGCTACAAAACATAATTTATCAATTTCAGAAATAGAAAAGATAATAAAAAACTGTAATTCCAAATTAATTAAAGTTCGAAATAAAAGAGCTAAACCAAGGCTTGATGATAAAATTTTAAGCTCTTGGAATGGTCTAATGATAAAAGGATTTGTTGACTCGTATAAAGCTTTTAATGAACCTGATTTTCTAAATGCTGCAATTGGCAATGCTGAGTTTATTTTGAAAAATTTATATAACAAAGACGGTCAGTTATTGCGTAATTATAAAAATGGAGGAAGCTATATTAATGGATACTTAGAAGATTACTCGGCAATAATTAGTGGATTTATTTCCCTCCATGAAGTTACTCTTGACGAAAAATGGCTAAAATATTCTCAAAATTTAACCGAATATGTATATAAACATTTTTATAATCAAGATACTAAGATGTTCTATTTCACATCCGATTTAGATGAGAAGCTTTTATCAAGGACTCTAGAGTTCAGAGATGATGTTATCCCTTCTAGTAATTCGATAATGGCAAATAATTTATTTTTGCTTTCTCATTACTTTGACAATGAGAAATATTTGGAAACAGCTACCGCAATGCTGAATAACGTTACACCACAAATTGAACTATATCCTAATAGCTTTTCAAATTGGTTAGATCTAATGCTGAAAATAAGTGATTCGTTTTATGAAATAGCAATTGTCGGGGAAGATGCTCTTATTAAATCCGCAGGGATTAATAAAAGTTTCAATCCTAATAAACTAATTATAGGAAGTTTAAATGAAAGTGATTTTCCTTTGCTAGAGAACAGATATGTAGATAATGATACATACATATATGTTTGCGTAAAAAAAGCTTGTAAATTACCTGTTAGAACCTCCAAAGAAGCGTTAGACTTACTTAACTAGTCTTTAATTTATTACCCACAAATTCTTTTAAGTAAAAGGGCTCAAAATCTGCAACATTTTCAAAATCATTAGAGATAAATTTCTTGTAGGCTAACTTTCCGATTTCAATGGAAGAAGGAAGTTTATCTTCTATAAAAATAGCATTAGAGTTATCGATTATACTTTTTGTTTTATCATTAGCATTTCCTAAAAAATAGACCTTGCTTTTTTTTAGATAATCTTCAAAAGAATTTTCTGAGAGTATTTCGGCCTTAGTTTCTCTAACTTTGTTGAGCTTATTATCATATACGGAGGAATAAACCTCCATTCTTCTAGCGTCAAGAAGTGGTACAATAAAACCATCCGAAAATTTGACTTGATGTGCAAATGCGTCAAGAGTGTCAACCGAGATTAAGGGAATGTCCAAAGCAAAGCATAGTCCTTTAGCAGAAGATACTCCTATTCGAAGACCAGTATAAGACCCAGGACCTTTACTTACACAAATAGCAGAAAGATCATTTGGAGATACGCCAGATTCTTCTAATAATTCATTTATATAAACATGAAGCCTTTTTGAATGAGAATAATTTTCGTCATTTTCCTGCTTAACTATAACTAGTTCCGATCCTTTAAATAAGGATACCGAACAATTTGTTGTAGAGGTTTCTATGTTTAGAATATAATTTGTCATTTAATTATCTACCCATATAAAAATCTAAAACCTTGGTTTTAAATATGAAATCATATTTCGAATTGATAAGGGAAGATTCGGCATTTAATAATCTAATTCTCACCTGCTCTAAATCGATAGTATTAATTGTTCCTAGCTGATATCTCTGCTGTGAATTTTCAAAAGCCAACTCTTGTGACTGCAATGATTTTTTAGCGGCTTGATAAGATTTAAGTGCACCTTTTGCATCGGTAAAAGCTCTTTGAACAGTAGCCTCAACATTTAACTGAGCTTGAATTAAACCTAAATCAGAGTTATTTTCTTGAATTTTAGACTTTGCTACATTAGTTTTTATTTGATTCCTAGAAAAAATAGGAACACTAATATTCATATTAAGACTATGCCCCTTATTGTCATTAATTTGCTGGAAGAAAGAATTGCTCGATGATAAATTTGAAAAATTCGCACTTGCATTAAAACCATAACCAAATGAAACACTTGGCAGGTAAGCACTCTTAGATATTTTAGTACTAAATTTAGCTAAGTCAATATTATTATTAGCAACCTTTATTTCATTTCTATTTTCTAAGGCATAATTAATAATCGGTTTAATATCTGTATATAAAAGACTCTCAGATGGGACTTCAACGTCAATTGCAACGACATTAAATCCTTCCAAAGGGATTTGTAACAATTGTGATAAATTCAATAGTGCAAGTCTATAGTTATTTTGAGCCGTTGTTAAGTTTTGCTCATCAAGACTAAGAGTCGCTTCTGCATCAATAATGTTTGCTTGAGGTTGAACACCAGCATTAACCAAATTCTCCACTTGTTTTAACTGCTTGTATGAGAACTCGTACTGAGATTTAGCTAGAGCCAAATTTTCTTTATTAAATAATATATTTAAATAATAATTTGCAACATTAAGAGAAACATCATCTTTAATCTTGTTTAACTCATTTTCACTTCTTTCTAGCGCTACTTTAGATTGTTTTAAAATATTTAAATTTCTAAAGCCATTAAAAACAGTTTGTGATAAACTTAAACCTAAGCTTGAGGAGTTAAACCTTCTGTCTGCAAATTCACCAGGGTATAACTCTACAGTACCAATACTCATAGACTGGTTTAAATTAGAGCTTAAAGATGGTAGCATATTTCCTTTTGATGCAATAATATCTTGATCATTGGAAAGGATTGTATTTTGTGCCTGTAAAATAGAAATATTATTTTCTAAAGCATAATCAACACACTGTTGTAAGTCCCAAAACTTTTCTTGACCAAAAGCACTTGTGATAGATAATATAGCACCTATTATTAAAAATATATTTTTCATAAACTTTTTATTATTTTATATTTAATCATTTGAATTTGGCCTTGTTTCACCTTCACCCGCCAAATCAGAATCTATGACTTTATTCCAAACTTTAATTTTATCATCCTCTTTAACTCCTTCTAAAACTTCAACACTTATTCCATCGGAAATACCGATAGTAATATTTTTTTTAACAAAAACTCCTTTATCATTCAAAATCTCTACAAATGGCTTTTCTGTAAACCTATTAAATTGTATTAATGACTCTTTAATACACAAGGTATTCTCCGTGTTTTCAATTTCAATTATTGCATTGGCGCTATAACCTGCTCTAACCTTTGAGGTTGGTATATCAACAGTAGCTTTAATCTTAAATTGAACAGCTCCATTTAATTCAATCCCTTTTGGAGCTACAAATGTTAATTTAGAAGGAAATTCTTCCTCCCCAAGAGCTCCAAGAACAACTTTAATGTCCTTACCCTCTTCTAATTTTCCGACTTCTGCTTCATCTACTTGACCTTCAAAAATCATAATACTCATATCTGCAACTGTAGCTATTGTAGTACCAGCATTGAAATTATTACTTTCAATAACTTGATTTCCTTCTCTAACAGGTATTTCTAAAATAGTACCAGAAATTTGAGCAACAATATTTGTATTAGCTGAACCACCTCCAGAAAGAGAACCCTGTTTTATAATTTTAAAAACATTTTGAGCATCTAAATATGACTCATTAGCTTGATTTAAAGATAATTCCGAATTTTCAAAGTCTTGTTTTGATATCACTCCTTTACTAAATAACCCTTTACTTCTATCAAATAATCTTTTTGAATTTTCATAGGATAGTTTTGAAGAATTTATTCTGCTTTTTGCACTTGTAAGACTTTGCTCGTTGGGTACTACCCTTATCTTAGCAATTAAATCTCCTTTTTCTATCATATCCCCCTCTTCCACATAGATTACATCTACAATACCGGTAACTTGAGGTTTTAATTCGATTTCGTCTTCTGGGTTTAGTTTACCCGTAGCTACAACATTTGTATTTAAAGATGTGTAGAATGGAATTTCCGTATCATAATCAATGATAGATTCAGAATTTGCATCTTTAAAATATTTCAATACAACTATTAATAAAACTAAGATAATACTAGCAATAACAATTTTTTGTCCTTTATTCATTTTAATTTATTTTTTAAAAATTTACTCTTCTCTTAATGCTTCAATTGGTTTAATACTGGTCGCCCTAGTAGCCGGGATTAGACCTATAAGTGTGCCAAATACTACTAATATAATAAGTGATATAAAAACTATAAATATTGATACCGATGGATTAATTAGTATTGCATCGGAGCCTTGCCCAAAAAAGGAATCTAAAGCTATTAAAATCCAACCCCCTGAAATTATTCCAAATATACCTGCGATGATAGTTAGAAAAACAGCTTCTAAAACTATTTGTCTTTTGATCTCAAAAGGAGTAGCTCCTAATGCTCTTCTTACTCCTATTTCTTTGGTTCTTTCTTTAACGGTGATTAAAAGTATGTTTCCAATAGCGAAAACCCCAGCAATTAGAGTTGCTATTCCCACAAACCAAGTTAAAAATTGCAGACCACTTAAAAAACCAGTAAGCTGTAAAAATCTTTCTCCTAAATTAAAACTACCAAAAGCACGTTTATCTTTTGGATGAATTTTATTTAGGTTTCTAAGTAATAACTTAGCATCATTTTCTATTTGCTTAATACTATATTCTGGTTTTCCAGTAATAGTTAACCAGCCTACGTTATCCCCTTGGTTATATATTTGTTGAAATGTAGTAAAAGGTATATGCATAGCACCACCAAAATCAAAATTCCCTTGCTTAAACACTCCTACAACCTTAAAATTAATTTTATTTATAGTTATATACTCCCCTATTGCATTTTCATCTTTTTCAAAAATTTGCTTGTATACCTCATCATTGATGACTGCAATTTTCTTATTTAAATCAATATCATTTTGATTAATCCATCTACCACTAATTAAATTCTTTTTTTGAATTTTATCTAAAATTGGAAAATCTCCACTAACTCCAAAACTACCAGACAAGAATTTTCTAACTACTTGAGCTTGATTTTGATTTCTTGGAACTACTAACTCAATCCCTGGTACATTGTTTCTTATTTTATCTAACTGCGAGAATTTTAATCTTGGACGTCTTCCTTCTTGAAATCCTTTAAATGGCATGCTCGTTGATTGAGCCCATATAAAAACACTATTAGTAGCGAAATCTCCAAACTCAGAATTAAACTTATTTTCAATACCTCGTGCAGATCCGAGTAAACCAATTAAAAGCAATATACCCCACCAAACACCAATCATAGTGATGACAGTTCTAACTTTGTTTTTGGTTAGACTATCCGAAACTTCTTGCCAAGTATCTATATCAAATAAAAATTTAAACATACTATTCGTCTCTTAATGCTATTATTGGTTTAATTCTTGAAGCTCTTTTCGCAGGTACATAAGCCGCTATAAATCCAGCAACAATAAGAGCGAAAGTAGCCATAGCTACTAAAGAGGTACTTACGCTCGGGTCTGTAATAAAGTATTTATCAAGGGATGGTCCATAAGCTTCTAAAATTCCAATACCAAGTACCAAACCTACATAGCCTGAAACTGAAGTAATCAAAACAGACTCTATTAGTATGATGGCTTGTATGGAACTTGGACGCGCTCCAAGGGCTTTTCTAATTCCAATTTCTTTAGTTCTTTCTTTTACAATAAAAATCATAATATTACTTATACCAACTATACCAGCAATTAGAGTACCAGATCCAATTATAAGAACTAGAATAGCTAATACGCTATTAAATTGGTTAATTTGACTTGCATCTGAAGCTCTATTATCTAAGCGTACTGCTCTTTGGTCAGAGGGCTCTACATTAAATATTTTTTTTATCCTATCTTCTATTGTACGTCCTAATGCAATCGCATTATCTAAGCCCATGTCTAAATTATAGGTAAGGTTTATTTGATCTATAAAATCATTATTTCCATAAATTCTTTGAGCAGTTGTAAGTGGCATGTAAATTATTCTTTCTTCGTTATCATCGCCAATATCTTGGTAAACACCAACTACTTTATATTGTATGTTGTTTAAATCAATATATTCCCCTAAAACTTTACTAGTTTTAAAAAGATCTTCTTTTACTAGCCTTCCAATTACAATAACTTTGGTGCTTTGATTAAGATCTCGTTGATTGATGAATCTACCACTAATTAATTCGGATTTTTCAATAAACTGATGATCTGGATTTACTGCTCTAAGTGAATAATTGTTTTTTTCGCCTTTATAAGATGCCGTTACATTTTTGTTGACTCTAGCTGTTATAAACTCAATGTCATCTTTAAACTCATTTTTAAGGGTTGAAAGAAGCTCGTTATCAAACTGAATTCTTCGACCAACTTGATTTCCGCGACCTGCTTTTGCTGTTCTCCCTGATCTAATAAACATGGTATTTTCAGCATCACCACCCATACCTTCATTAAAAGTATTTTGGAGACCATTTGCAAGACCAAATAAAATTGCAAAAAGCATAATGGCAAAAATTACTGTTCCACCAGAAAGTAGAGTACGAAGCTTATTTTTGCTTATACTCTGAAATATTTCTCGCCAAAGGTCTAAATCAAACATATTATAATCTTACTTGTTTAATAAATTTATCTTCAATTATGACTCCATCACGAAGTCTAACAATTCTTTTACACATTTTAGCAATATCTTCCTCGTGGGTAACTAATAGTATCGTTTTTCCTTCGTCATTTAATTGCTGTAAAAATTGCATTATATCATGAGAAGTAGCAGTATCTAAAGCTCCTGTTGGCTCATCAGCTAATAATAATTTAGGTTGAGATGCCAGTGCTCGAGCTATTGCAACTCTTTGTTTTTGACCACCAGATAGTTCACTAGGCAAATGTTTAGCCCAGTCAGCTAAGCCTACTTTTTCTAAATGAAACATTGCTTTTTCTTGCCTTTCTTTTCTCTTTAAACCTTGATAATACAAAGGTAACGCAACATTTTCCATTGCATTTTTATAGTTGATTAGATTAAAAGATTGGAAAACAAAGCCTAAGAATTTATTTCTATAAATAGCAGCTTTTTTCTCATTAAGGTTTTTAATTTCAACCCCATCTAAAACATAATCTCCAGAATCTGCTTCATCTAAAATTCCAATAATATTTAAAAGAGTAGACTTTCCAGATCCAGAAGAACCCATAATAGCGACCATTTCTCCACTCTTAGCGTGTAAATCTATACCTTTTAAAACATGAAGACTAGAGTCTCCCATTTTATAAGATTTATTTAAATTTTTTATTTCTAACATAGACTAATATTTAACCTGAACAAAGTTCCATAATTTGTTAATAATAATTGCCAATAATTTGTTAAAAGCTTCATAAATTAATAAGGAAACTTATCTGTAATTAACTCAATTCCAATTACGTAGAAAAAATACATAAAAGATAAAACCCATATAGAAGCTAATACATACATCGTCATTTTATTTATAATATAGCTATTTCTAAAAGCTAACTTTAAACCAATAATGAATAAAACAATACAAGGAATTAAAATCAATAATCCAAGTAACACTATTGAAACCACACCAAATGAACTAACAACATCTAAAATATCAACTCTCAAAAATTCATTTATATCATAGATTGTTGAACCATTAATTTCAAGATCAATTTCATTCGAAGTAGAGTTTGTAATTGCAGAGTTTATACTATTTAAAAATAATATAACTAAAGTTGTTAGAAGACCTACAATGAATGAGTAAAACATTAAAATACCACCAAAAATAATTGAAAATATTTTTAATAGTTTAGGAAATATAAGTAGTAAAAAACTAGTTGTTTTTTTTGAATAATACTTTACTTTTTCCCACAATTTTTTTGAATACTTTTTATCAAAATCCAAAATTTCCTTTTCAATTTCTGGCAATACACTCTCAATTTTGTTTTTTATTGAAGCTACACTTACAGCTTCTCCATTCATTCTAATTTTATCTGCACTAGTTTTAGCTGGAGGAACAACTATCCATAAAATTATATAAGCTAAAGTCGTAAATGGAATAGGCAGAAAGAAAAATAAAATAAATAAAATTCTAATCCATGCAGGGGATATTCCAAAATAATGAGATAATCCACTAGCAACTCCCCCTACGTAACTATCATCTATATCCCTAAATAATTTTTTATTAGTATTACTGTTTTTTATAGGCTCATTTTTATCTTCATCTTCAGCTAATTCCTCAGGAGTTCCCAAAACCTCAATCGCATTATTTACTTCTGAAACAGAAATTACTCGATTAACAGTATTGTTTTTAGAAAATAATTCTGCAATATGAGACTCTATATCTTCTAATATTTCATTTTTACTTGAATTAGAACTAAATGCAACAGATAAATTATTTAAATAAGCTTTAAGAACTTTGTAAGCCTCTTCATCCATTGTAAACTTGGTATGAGAAAGGTGTATGTCTTTTGTTGTGTTCATATTATAAGTTTCTAATTTTTGTAACTGCATTGGATAACTCTAACCAAGATTCATTAAGATCTTTTAAAAAATCTTTCCCCTCAGTTGTAATATTATAATATTTTCGTGGAGGACCATTTTTAGATTCTTCCCATTTGTATTCTAATAGATTAGTGTTTTTTAATCTTGTGAGTAAAGGATATATAGTACCCTCTACTACAATTAGCTTAGATTCTTTTAAGGTCATTAGAATTTCATAAGAGTATTTGGGCTCTTTGCTTAGTATAGATAAAATACAGAGCTCGAGTATTCCCTTACGCATCTGTGCTTTTGTATTTTCTGACTTCATTGTAATATTTAATATAGTTTATTTAATCCTAGAAAATTCAAATCTACCATTTTTTCCCTAGTGACCACGATGAAAATTTGATACTCAAATATGTATTATCCTCCTCTAAGTTTGTTTTTTATTTCTACATTTTCATTTTAGATCTCCACATTTATTTAGTTTTTGAAAATTCAAATCCACTGTAGTATAAGTTTCCG
>JAPKAF010000066.1 GCA_028825365.1 Flavobacteriaceae bacterium
AAGCATTCCTATTAATAAAGTATACAAATGGGAAAATGAAAATTATGACACTACAGATGATCCTTTTTTAAAGCAATTTGATAGTGATGGTAATTTTATAGACAGTGATGAACTATAATCGTTGTCTTACCATTTCATACAAAAATATACCGCAAGCTACAGAAACATTTAAGGATTCAATCTTTCCATACATAGGTAGTTTAGCTTTTGAATCTACTAACTTAAGTATCGATGGTGTTATTCCTTTTCCTTCTGCCCCCATTATTATTGCGCACGAATCTTTAAAATCAACATCATATACTGTATCCTCAGTTTTTTCTGTTGCAGCTATAACTTTAACTCCATTAGCTTGTAAATAAAATACTGCATCTTTAATATGATCGACCTTACATATAGGTATATTAAAAACTCCACCAGCACTAGTCTTAATAGTATCTCCGTTTATTGGAGCGGAAGATTTCCTTTGAATTATAATTCCATCTACTCCACTACACTCAGCCGATCTAATTATCGCACCAAAGTTTCTAACATCATTAATCTGATCTAATAGGAGGTAAGTAGCTTTTTTATCTAAGGAATCTACTTTTTCAATTAACTCTTCAATTTCATAAAACTCAATTGGTGAGATTGATGCAACAACTCCTTGATGGTTTTGATCTGTTAATCTATTTAGTTTTTCAATTGGAACATAACTTGCTTTTATTGATTTGATTCTTAAAAGTTTCTCCAATTCACTAGATAATTCTCCGTTAAGACCATTTTGTAAAAAAACCTTATCGATTTCTTTATTAGATCTTATCGCTTCAATAACTGTTCTTATTCCAAATATTTTTGTTTCTTTTTCCATTTAGTTACTATTTATTTTAAATGATTCAATTGCTCCATTATTATTTCCTACTATTAATAGTTTTGGCTTATCTATAATTTGAATAGATTTTGTATTTCCATTTGTATAAAGTCCAGTCTCTTCTGGGCTTAAACAATAGTATCCATTTTTGTTATTTGAGACTAAAACTAGTGCAAATTGGTTATCTAGCCTAGGTGTTTCTACTTCTGTATTATATATATTTCCGCTTATTATAATATCTTCAAAGCCATCGTTATTATAATCGAATACATCACTACTTAAGATAGGAATAGTCTGAGCTAAATCAGGTAATTTATTTTTTTTAAAAGTTGAGTCACCATTATTAATAAGTACGTATGATTTTAAATCAGTAACTTCTCTCATGTAAGAAGTATTTATTTTTTCACCATAAATATCTTGTAGGCTCGCATTAGCAAACTCAGTGAATGTTGGTATCTTTTCTGCTATAAATGGCATTTGCTGGGTTGAACACTCTTTGCCTCTTAAAGGAACATATTTATTTTCATACTCATAACTAAGTACAAGGTCATGTGTTCCATTATCATCAAAGTCATCCGCATAGATTCTAAGCGGCTTTTCAGGACTTGTTTTAAATTTTATGTTAGTACCGATATTACCAACGATATAGTCTTTTAAACCATCGTTATTTACATCTGTTTCTTGAATATTAAACCACCACCCAAATAATTTGTCAAGATTACTTTTTTTAGATATATCTTCAAAAACTCCCTCGTTATTTTTAAATATACCGATATGAGTCCATTCCCCTACTACTATAAAATCATCCCATCCGTCATTATCAAAATCAGTTGTTATAACTTTGTTTACAATCCCAAAATCTTCCAGTTCAGGTGCGACTTCATAGGTAATATTTTTTAACACTCCATTATCATTTTCATATATAATAGAAGGCTCATGAAGAGGATACTTTTGTGGTTTTATTCTGTTTCCAACAATTATATCGTAATCACCATCTTTATCAAAATCAATTTTGGTAATACTTTTACCACTTATAGTGTAGTTCTTTAAATCCTCTTGTTTTGATTTACTAAAATTACCATTACCATCATTTATATATAACCTATCTACTAAATCACCAGATCTCTCATTAAACTCAGAACCACCACTAACTACAAATAGATCATTGTCATTGTCGGAATCAATATCTATAAATAAAGACTCCATATCTTCATAATTAGAATCGTCTGTAAATACCTTATTTGACTTATACACTAACTTCTCTCCGTTATTTACATACACCTTTCCACTATTTCCTTTACTTCCTCCAACAAACACATCCATAAGGCTGTCGTTGTTAATATATCCTTTAGTTATAAATGGTCCTTGGGTAGATTGTTTATAGGGTAGTAGTATTTCTTTCTCAAAATCATTAAAATAATTCTCAGTGTGTTGGTAGTTTATTGCATTTGTATTTTCAAAAAATTTATTGATATCATTTTTGGATTCTTTATTAGAGTTAGACTCATTTTCATTAAAAATCATGGTCTGGTTTACCTCACTTAAGTACTTAACTTCTGATTTCCCTGAATTCCACACTACTTTTACGGAATCAATTTTCGTTGTTTTTCCAAGACCAAAGTGAATATCATCATCAACAGAGGACAAATAACCTCTAATTCTTTTGGACTCCTTTGTTTTGCTGTTTCCATTATAGCTAATAGTTACTTTTGCGAAATTTTCAGAAATAACTCCATTAAGTTTTACTTTTAAGTAGTTACCATTATTTTTTTCAATTGTATTATTCTTAAACAAAAAAGCTTCTTGATCTATATTGTTTACTACTAAATCTAAGTCTCCGTCATTATCTAAATCAGCATATGCAGCTCCATTAGAGAATGAGGGTTGATTTAAATCAGAGTAGGAGGTAACATCATTGAATTTTAATGTTCCATTATTTTCAAAAAGAATATTTGCTAACTTTTCTGATGGTAGGTCATTATATAACTTTTCTTTAACTTCTAGTGGAACTCTATTGTTATATTGTTGTTTGATTTTATTAATTTTTATTCTTGAATCATTATCGGAAGCATATTTCCTATACCCATTAGTAATGTAAATATCTTCGTTAGTATCATTATTATAATCAAATACTAAACCAGCCCAACTCCAATCTGTTTTTGCTAAGCCCGATCCTTGTGCAATATTGTGAAATTTAGAATTACCTAAATTTAACTGTAAGGAGTTAAACATGTATTGATAGGGGAGGTTCAATTTTTTTGTTAGAAGATCAAAATTAGAAACACTCATTGAAGCCATAAGAGTTTTAGATCGTACATGGTCACTAGAAGCCATATCTAAAACTAATATATCCTTTAAATTATCATTGTTTATATCGGCAATATCAACACCCATCCCAAAAAAAGATATTTGCTTTGTATTTTCTTTAATTTGATCTGAAAAAGTCCCATTTTGGTTATTGATGTACATTGCATCAGGAACATAGTAATCGTTGGCTATATAAATATCCAGCCAGTTATCATTATTTATATCACTTACGCACAGCCCTAATCCAAAACTTGGTTTTAATAGTCCAGATTTTTCTGTAATATTTATAAACCTTCCATTAATCTGTTCGTATAGTTGACTAGAGTTTAACTTTAGTTTTTCTTTGTCTTTTAATATATCATAGAACTGAACTGGATCTATCCCGTAGTAACTATTTTCATTCATGACTAAACAGTCTAGGTCACCGTCTTTATCAAAATCAAAGAATGCAGACTGAGTACTTATTCCCTTATCATCTAACCCATATTCTGTGGCTAGTTCTTTAAAGGTTAAGTCTTTCTGATTTATGTAAAGTAAATTTTTTCTCTTTGAGCTAGAGTAAGGCCCTCCTTGTGATATATAGATATCCATCCATCCATCGTTGTTGACATCTGCTATTGCTACCCCACTAGACCAATTTTTATTCTGATTAATATTAGACTCTGAAGTAACATCTTCAAATATTAGATCTCCTTTGTTAATATATAATCTATTCTTTGTTTGATTTGCGCTTAATACGATGTCTTTTAAGCCATCATTATTGAAATCTGCTATTCCTAC
>JAPKAF010000034.1 GCA_028825365.1 Flavobacteriaceae bacterium
TTACAACAGACCCAGCTCCTTTAGTTATCTGAATTGATTCAACCCAAGTTCCAGGAACTAAACTCATCCCATATGTTTGAGAAGCACCTCTAATTGTTGGAATATTTTCAGATGTTATAAGTATGTATGGGCTGGTAAGTCCTAACATTTGGATTTGCTTAACTCCCGTTACCGCATCAGTAAAATTGACATCGATTGAAGGGTTTGTTTCAAAACTTTCAGAAAGATTACAACAAGCAGCTTTTAATAACTCTTCTGAGCTGACATTAATAATATTTTGTGAAGACAGATAAGAAACTGAAGAGGTTTTAGCTATAGACCTTATTGTGATAGCATCTAAGGTAGACTCAGGTTTTAAGAAATGCTTTAAATATTTTTTACCATTAAGCTGAATAGTATCCGTTTTATATCCGACATAACTAATTACTAAATTTGTATAATCACCAGTATTTGGAATATTAAATTCACCATCAAAGTCGGTTACTACCCCTTCAGAAGAATCTAACCAGTACACGTTAGCGCCTGGCAGTACAATTTCATCATTACTTGGGTTTTGCTCTAAAACAACTCCAGAGAGATTATTTTGAGAACTAAGCAGTATTGGAATTAAAAATATTATTTTTGATAAAAACCATTTCATTGTGTAAATTTAAATTAAATATATTCTAAAACCATACACTGTAGTATTATTTAACAATACATTATAAAAAATATGAAGTTTCTAAAAATCCCATTACAATTAATTTGGAGATCATGGTTTTACATTTTAATATTTGTAACATTAATACTTATTAGCCCTTTATTATTTATTTTAACAATAAAAGAATCCTATTATCCACAGATGTGGAAACTTGTAAGGTTCTGGTCTAAAGTTTTAATATACGGAATGGGGTTTCGATTAGAGTTTAACAATGAACAAACTATTGAACCAAATAAAAGTTATATGTTTTGCCCAAATCATGGATCTCTAATGGATGCCTTTGTATTGGTTGTTTCTAGTAAAAATCCAATTGTCTTTGTAGGTAAAAAATCATTAGCAAAAATTCCTATATTCGGCTTTTTTTACAAAAGAATTATTATCATGGTAGACAGGAGCAGTGCAAAAAGCAGAAAAAGAGTTTATGAATTGGCTAAAAAAAGACTTAAAAACGGCACTAGTATTGGTATTTTTCCTGAGGGATTAGTTCCAACTGAAGGAGTTGTTCTAGCTCCTTTTAAAAATGGAGCTTTTAGTCTAGCTATAGAGTATCAAATACCAATTGTACCTCAATCGTATTATGACTGTAAGCGTCTGTTTTCTTGGGATTTTCTCAAAGGAGGTCCTGGTTTATTTAGAATAAAACAACATAAGTTTTTTGAGACAAAGGGATTAAAAATTCAAGATTTAGATAACTTAAAAGAAAGGCTATATACGTTTATGCGAAATGATTTATTAGCTGATGATAAATACATGAAAGACACAAATCAAATAAAAAATCAACTCTAATCTAAATTAGACAACTATAAAAAAACCTCAAAGATGTTAATAAGTATACTGTTTAGTTGAAAAAAACATATCTATTTAGCATATAAACAGAGCATTGATCTACATTAAATTGCTAAATTTGAGTTTAAAAAAATAGATCCTTAAGATGAGTGAAATTAAGATAAAGTCAGCGCTAATATCTGTGTTTAATAAAGACGGCTTAGAGCCAATAATTAAAGAATTAGATAAACAAAATGTTGTAATATATTCTACAGGTGGAACTCAAAAATTTATTAATGATTTAGGGATTGAAGTAATTCGAGTTGAAGACCTGACTTCTTATCCATCAATTCTAGGGGGAAGAGTTAAAACTCTCCATCCAAAAGTTTTTGGAGGTATATTAAATAGAAGAGACAACGATAATGATAAAAAGGAATTAAAAGACTACGAAATCCCTCAAATAGATTTAGTAATTGTTGATTTATACCCTTTTGAAAAGACCGTTAGTTCTAATGCGTCACAAGCTGAAATTATTGAGAAAATTGATATTGGCGGAATTTCATTGATAAGAGCAGCTGCAAAAAACTATAAAGATGTAGCTTGTATTTCTTCTAAAGAAGATTACAATTTATTCCTTAATATGTTAAAACAGAAAAACGGAAACTTATCAATTATTGAGAGAGAGTTATTTGCTTTAAAGTCTTTTAATATCTCTTCAAATTATGACTCGGCGATATTCAACTATTTTAATTCTAAGAATGAAATTGATGCATTGAAAATTAGTGATGATAAACCAAAAGTATTAAGATATGGAGAAAACCCACATCAAAAGGGATATTTCTATGGGGAATTTGAAAAAGTTTTTGATAAAATTCATGGTAAAGAACTAAGCTATAATAACCTGCTAGATGTTGATGCTGCAGTTAGTTTAATCCTTGAGTTTAAAAATAATAAGCCTACGTTCGCTATAATGAAACACAACAACGCTTGTGGTATAGCAACAAGAGATACTATTAAACAAGCTTATATTGATGCTTTAGCAGCAGACCCTGTATCAGCATTTGGAGGAGTACTAATTAGTAACTCAGAAATTGGTGTAGAAGTCGCTGATCTAATAAATAGCCTCTTCTGTGAAGTTGTAATTGCTCCAAAATTTACTAAAGAAGCGTTAGATATTTTAAAACAGAAAAAAAATAGAATAATATTAGTTCTTAAAGATTTTGAAGAACCGGAATTAATAGTCAGGAGCTGTCTAAATGGATATTTAGCCCAACAAAAAGATAATCACACCGATGATTTAAATGATTTTAAATTTTCAACTACACTTAAGCCAAACGAAAACCAAATAGAAGATTTGTTATTTGCATCTAAAATTTGCAAAAATACAAAGTCTAATACAATTGTATTAGTAAAAAATAAGCAATTACTAGCAAGTGGAACTGGCCAGACTAGTAGAGTCGATGCACTTAATCAGGCAATACATAAAGCAATTAGCTTTAAATTCGATTTAAACGGAGCTGCTATGGCTAGTGATGCATTTTTTCCATTCCCAGATTGCGTTGAAATAGCAAATAAAAATGGTATAAATTCAGTTATTCAGCCTGGCGGTTCAATAAAAGACAATTTAAGTATTGACTATTGTAATAAAAATGAAATACCAATGGTTTTTACTGGATTTAGACATTTCAAACATTGATAAAATATTTTATTTTATTGTGAAATATTTCATCAGATTTTATGTATATTAGATATGAATATTTTTACTTACTTTAATTTTTAATAGATGTCCTTTTTTGATTTTTTAACAGAAGAAATTGCAATAGATTTAGGTACTGCAAATACACTAATTATACACAATGATAAAGTTGTAATTGATAGCCCATCAATTGTAGCCAGAGATAGAGTTTCTGGTAAAATAATTGCCGTAGGTAACGAAGCTAATTTGATGCAGGGTAAAACCCATGAAAACATTAAAACTATAAGACCACTGAAAGATGGTGTTATAGCTGATTTTGATGCTTCTGAACAAATGATTAGTTTATTTATAAAAAGTATTCCAGCACTTAAAAAGAAGTTTTTTTCGCCTGCTCTAAGAATGGTCATTTGTATCCCGTCAGGTATTACAGAAGTTGAAATGAGAGCCGTAAAAGAATCTGCCGAAAGAGTTAATGGTAAAGAGGTTTATTTGATTCATGAGCCAATGGCTGCAGCTATTGGAATTGGAGTTGATATTATGCAACCAAAGGGAAATATGATTGTTGACATTGGAGGTGGAACAACAGAAATTGCTGTAATAGCATTAGGTGGGATAGTTTGTGATAAATCTGTGAAAGTAGCAGGTGATGTATTCACAAATGATATAATTTATTACATGAGAACTCAACATAATCTTTACGTTGGGGACAGAACTGCAGAAAAAATAAAAATTCAAATTGGATCTGCAACTGGAGATCTTGATTTGCCCCCAGAAGAAATGAGTGTTCAAGGAAGGGATTTACTAACTGGAAAACCTAAACAGGTACAAATATCTTACCGAGAAATTGCAAAAGCATTGGATAAATCAATTTTAAGAATTGAAGATTCTGTTATGGAAACATTATCGCAAACTCCACCTGAATTAGCAGCGGACATATACAATACTGGTATTTATTTAGCTGGAGGAGGGTCAATGCTAAGAGGCTTAGACAAAAGGTTATCTAAAAAAACAGACCTTCCTGTGTATATTGCTGAAGATCCGTTAAGAGCTGTAGTTAGAGGTACCGGAATCGTACTTAAAAATCTCCCTAAGTATAAAAGTGTATTGATAAAATAAGATTAACTTATGCGTCAAATCATCGATTTTTTTGTTAGAAATAAAAATTTCATTTTATTTCTAACACTTTTTTCTTTTTCTTTAATAATGATATTTTCAAATAGCAGTTATCATAACAGCTTAGCTCTAAATTCTACTAATAGTTTTACAGCTAAAGTATATAACTCAAGTAATTCTATTACATCCTATTTTAATTTAAGAAATGAGAATAATGAACTAGTTAAAGAAAATACTATACTCAAAGAAATCATATTCAATTCAAAGTTTAATTATGACAGCTTAAAGTACAATGTATTTGATTCGAAAATTATAAAAAATAGCTACAGCTTCAATAATAACTATTTAACAATCGATAAAGGATTAAGCGATAGTATAACTGAGGATATGGGAGTAGTTTCAAACAAAGGAGTTATAGGCATAACAGATCGAGTTTCAAATAGTTATAGCAGAGTGATTTCAATACTTAATACAAAGCTAAACTTAAATGCTAAACTTAAAAAATCTAATCATTTTGGTGTTTTAAACTGGGACGGAATGAGTTTTTCCTCTATTCAACTTAAGGATCTTCCAAAACAAAGTCCCGTGTCGATAGGAGATACGATAATTACAGGTGGAAACTCTTTTATTTTTCCCGAAGGAATTTTAATTGGAGAAGTCTCTTCTTATAAATTAGACGAGACCCAAAACTATATTGAAATTGAAGTCGATTTGTTTAACGATATGACAGATATAAAAAACGTATATATTATAAAAAACAATCATCTAGAAGAACTCAAAGAGCTTAATGAATAAACTTACTTCAAATATATTTACTGCAATTTTTCTTATTATCACTCAGGTGATAATATTTAATAATATCAACTTATTTGGATACTTAAATCCGTTTGTTTACATAGTATTTATAATTTATTACCCTATTAAGAATGATAGAATATTTTTCATATTTATAAGTTTCTTAATGGGACTTGTAATTGATGTTTTTAGCGATACTTTGGGTCTACACGCGGCTGCATCGGTAACTATAGCTTATTTAAGACCAATTTTTTTAAAAATATCTTTTGGTCAGGCATATATTTATCAAGTAATTAAATTTAAAAACATTGATTTAAAAGATAAATTAATTTACATATCACTATTATCTATAGTTCATCATGTAGTTTTATTCAGTCTTGAAATTTTCAATTTTTCTAAAACACTTTTTGTACTTGAAAAATCCTTCATTTCATCAATATTTACTATTACTGCATGTATCTTATTTAGCTACTTGTTCAAAACAAATGAAAGATGAGAAAATCACTTTTATATTTTGCAGTAATTATTGTTGGGATTATTTTTATATCAAGACTATTTTATCTGCAAGTATATTCAAGTAATACATATGATATTTTTGAGGATAATGCGATTAGAAAAGTATTTACTTACCCAAAAAGAGGTTACATATACGACAGAAATGAAAAACTTTTAGTGTCCAATCAACCATCTTATGATGTGATGATTATCCCTAGAAATGTTAAGGATTTTGACACATTAGAATTTTGCAAATTACTTAAAATAGATAAGGATTTCTTGATTAAACGCTATAATAGAACAAAGAAATATTCACCCAGAATACCACAAGTTTTTTTAGCACACTTATCAAAGGAAGATTATGGATACTTAGCGGAAAAGATTAGAAAATTTGAAGGCTTTTATATTCAGAAGAGAAATTTAAGAGATTATAATACCAATATAGGAGCTAATGTTCTTGGCTATATTGCAGAAGTGAATAATTCAATTATAGAAAAAGATGCTTATTATTCAATGGGTGATCTTATAGGTAAGCAAGGAGTTGAAATATCATATGAAGAAGAACTAAGGGGAATTAAAGGAATTAAATTTATTCAAAAAGACAGGTTTAATCGAGATATAGGAAGTTTTAAAAATGGAGATTTAGATATAGTTCCTATAGCAGGTAAAGACCTGACAATAACTATTGATTCTGATTTACAAAAATATGGAGAGTTATTGATGAATGGAAAAAAAGGAGGTATCGTAGCTATAGATCCAACAAATGGAGAAATTTTAAGCTTAATTTCAGCTCCATCATATAATCCTAATTTATTAATTGGAAGAAACAGATCAAAAAATTACATGAAACTTTATAATGACAGCATATACAAACCTCTAGTTGACAAAAGTCTTCTAAACATGCATGCTCCAGGGTCTCCATTTAAAATATTAGTGGGTCTTTCTGCTTTGCAAGAAGGAGCTATTTCAGAAAAAACCACGATTTTTTGTGATAATTATTACCAATACGGAAAAGAAAAAAGAAAAATGAGATGCCATTGTGGAGGTGGTTATCGAAATTTAAATAATGCAATATCTCTGTCTTGTAACTCCTATTTTGCAAATGCATACAGAAAAACAATTGACAATAAATCATCTACAAAGGAATCATTTAATAAATGGAGTGAGCAAATGAAGAGTTTTGGACTTGGTAAATATTTAAATAATGACTTATCAGTTGGGAAAAAAGGTATTATTCCTGATTTTGAATTTTATGATAACTGGTATCCTGATTTCAAATGGGGCGCTACAACTACACTCTCTAACGCTATAGGTCAAGGAGAAGTACTAGTAACACCTATTCAACTTGCAAATATGACCGCCGTAATAGCTAACAAAGGCTTTTACTATACTCCACATATTATAAAAAAAATTGAAGGATCAACCATAGAGTCGAAATTTAATACACGTAAATATAGTCTGATAGATAGTGTTCATTATGACCCTATTATAAATGGACTAAGTGAAGTATATAAAACTGGGACTGCTAAATTCTTGCAAGTACCAGGCATTGAGATTTGTGGAAAAACAGGAACATCTGAAAATTTCACCAAAATAGATGGAAAAAAAACTCAATTAACAGATCATTCTATTTTTATAGCATTTGCGCCAAAGGATAATCCTACAATTGCCATATCAGTTTTAGTAGAGAATGGGTATTACGGATCTAGATGGGCTGGAAGAATAGCATCACTTATGATTGAAAAGTATATAAAGGGAGAGGTTACTTTAAAAAAAATGGAAAAACTAGTTATAGAAAAAAGTTTAGCAAATGAATATGAAAAACCGTTTTTAAATAAGCCATTTAAAATAAATCAATAATGATTGGGGATAGAAGGAATGCATTTAAAGTAGATAAAGTTTTAGTTGTATTGTACATACTTCTAGTTGGATTTGGCTGGGGAAATATTTTATCTTCAAGCGTAACTGGTGAGATTGGCAGTTTATTAAACATAAACGAACTTTATGGAAAACAACTAGTCTTTATTTTATTATCCTCTGTGCTTATACTAATAGTACTTAGTATTGAAGCAAAGTTTTATGAAAGATTTGCAAGTATATTTTATATTCTGTCAATCATCTCTTTAATAGGGTTATTTATTTTTGGTAAAACAGTAAACGGATCAACATCCTGGTACGGAATTGGCTCTTTTACAATTCAACCAAGTGAATTCGCAAAAGTTGCAACTTCATTAGCAATAGCTAAATTTATTAGTGATCTTCAAACTAATATTAAACTTGTCAATCATCAACTAAAGCTCTTGGTAATAATTTTCTTGCCAGCACTTTTAATAATACTACAGAACGATACAGGAAGTACACTAGTTTATTTTGCATTTTTCTTTGTTCTCTTCAGAGAAGGAGTGCCCAAGATTTATCTATATACCATAGGGTTGTTATTTTTATTAGTGGTATCGACAATTAAACTCTCATTAATAACTACAATTTGTATTTCATTTATTATAATTTTTATTAACTTTTTCAGAAAAAGAAAAAAAAGAAACTCCTTAATAAAGCATTTTGGAGTTATAATTTTTTGCACAATATTTTCTTTTAGTGTAAACTATTTTTTTGATAACATAATCAAGCAACATCAAAAAAATAGAATAAGCCTTTGGTTAAAACTGGAAAATAACCCTGAAGAAATAGAGAAAATGAAAAGGACTATTTTATATAACCTTAACGAGTCTGAAAAAGCGATTAGCTCTGGGGGATGGACAGGAAAAGGATACCTAGAGGGTACTAGAACAATTGGAAAATTTGTCCCCGAACAACAAACAGATTATATTTTCAGTACAGTAGGAGAAGAATGGGGGTTTCTAGGTAGTAGTTTTATCATAGTTTTGTTCGTCTTACTATTACTTAGAATACTTTATTTGTCTGAGTTACAAAAAAATCAATTTAGTAGAGTTTATGGGTACTCTGTAGTATCCATTATATTTTTTCACTTTTTAATAAATATAGGAATGGTTATGGGCCTAGTTCCAACAATTGGTATACCACTACCATTTTTTAGCTACGGCGGATCTAGTTTATGGGCATTCACATTACTACTTTTTATTTTTATAAAACTAGACTCTAATAAATTAAATGAGTGGTAATTTAACTTTGCTTTAAGTTTAATTTTTCAGCGAAATATTCGCAAAAGTCTTTCATCGTATTTGTCATCTTTTCATCTTGAGTAGCTCTATTAAAGGTATCACTCATGGCTACTAATGTTTGATGAAAGAAAATTTTCATCTCATCTAAGGGCATTTCCTTAGTCCATAGATCTATTCGTAAACTTTCTTTTTTTTCTGAATCCCATACAGACAAAAAGATGGCTTTAGATTCTTGGTTTTTGATATTCCCATCTTCTGCAGACCAAAGGATTTTTTCTGGAATTTTATTTTTATCTAGATCAACAGAAATTTCAATTTTGGATTTATGTTCATTCATAATTATAAGGTTTATATTTTGAATTATTATAGATATACATTGGATTAGATTGTACTAACTCATTAAGGCTTAAAGAATTGTTTTTCATAAAAGATTTAACAATTTGCCAGCCAATATATTTACCAATCATACTAGGTGACTGACTATCAATAGAAAGGTAAAATTTAGAGAAAGGTGCTAATTTAATAAATCTAGTCTCTAGATTTTTATCACTCTTAAATAGGTAGTTGTTTTCAGAAAAATTAGACCAAATATCTTTTTCATTTTCTAAGGCCCACTGGAAATCTAAGCTCGAATACCCTATTATTCTTGAGGGCTCCTCTTTAGGCAACATAATACTTGTGAAATAAAGTATTTTACCTTGGTTTATAATTTTCTCAATGAAGGTGTAATTATCTACTTTTTCTTTAATAACTGCTTCTTTAGCGTACTCTTTAGCTATGTCTATAATAATATTCTCTTTATTAAAATTTGATTGAATATATTTTGGAAATGAGCTGTAAAAAAAATGATTTTCTCCTAAATAATTATCTAGCCCAATCAAGAGCAAGGACTCTGTTAGAATTATTTTTTTTCTATAATCAACATCTGTTGTGAGAGTTATTACGCGAGGTATTTTATACGATGAATCATATTTTAAATAATTACCATAAAAATCTTGGACACTATTTTTTTGACTCGAGAAATCAGAAAAGGACTTCTTAACTTCATTATAAATTTCATTTTGAATAGTATCCGTTAATCGGTCTATCCAAATTTGATCTTCAAATTGAGCTGGGAATAAAAAAGGAAAGTCATTTTTTACATTGTTTAGGCTATTAATATCACTTGCAAAAAAAATGTCTTCAAATCTTTCTAATTCGATTTCTAAATCATGATTATTTGAATCATTACAGCTTAGTGTGGAAATGACAATTAAAAAAAATAAAAATTTTCGCACAGATAACAATTTTTATTAATGATTTGATATACTTTTGTAATGCAAATGTAAGGTTCTTATTACATAAATAATATATAATTTATGAAAACAGAAAAAGTTTCAGAATTTATAGTGAACTGGTTAAAAAGTTACGCTTTAAAGAATAAAATTTCCGGATTTGTAATAGGAATATCTGGCGGTATAGATTCTGCTGTCACATCTTCCTTATGCGCCGAAACAGGTTTAGAAGTGCTATGCCTAGAAATGCCTATTAAGCAAAACAATGAACATTTATCTAGATCTAGAATTCATATACAAAACCTTCAATTAAAGTATAAAAATGTTAGTAGTAAATTAATAGATCTAAATTCTGTATTTAATTCTTTTAATAATGAAGTTGGCTTAGAAGAAAATGATAGCATAAAAGATCTGGCTTTAGCTAACTCAAGGGCAAGATTAAGAATGACTACTCTTTACTACTATGCTGGTGTTAATAATTATTTGGTTGTAGGTACAGGAAATAAAGTAGAAGATTTTGGAGTTGGATTCTACACAAAATATGGTGATGGTGGGGTTGACTTAAGTCCAATTGCAGATTTATTAAAATCTGAGGTTTTTAGATTAGGCAAATATTTACAGGTGCATGAGTCAATAATTCAAGCAAAGCCTAGTGATGGGTTATATGCTGACTCAAGATCAGATGAAGAACAAATAGGTGCTACATATGATGAATTAGAATGGGCAATGAGAATTGAAGATAATAATGATGAATCTATGCCTATAAATAACTCTAGAGAAGAAGAAGTTCTTAATATTTATAGAAGTTTTAATTCAAAGAATAAACATAAAATGGAATCAATTCCAATTTGCAAAATTCCTAATAGCCTATTGAAGGATTAAATAACTCTTTTTAATTTCCTAGAAAGAAGCATCTTTAGATTAGAATAATTTAACACCTCATCTAGTATAGATTTATTGTCAATACTGTCTAAAGTTTTATTTTTAAACTCGTTTACTTTTTGATCTATTAAAAAACACCTTAAATTTAAGATAGTATCATTAACTAACTGAGCTATAGTTTTAGATTTATCTTTCGGGAATATATTATTTCTTTGCCAATCATGTAGTCTATATTTTTCTTCGCCCATTAATATATTTGTTATTTCTAACTCGATATTAACCGGAACTTTATTTGAAAACATATCAACTGTAATATTTGACCCTTTGTTTAAATTTTCAATTATAATATAATATATATTTTTAAAATCATCATTAGAAAACTCCATCTCATCTTCTTGAAGATCTAAATATATTTTTTCGAAAACTTTAGTTGTTTTAACAACTGGCTCTAATATTAATTCTCCAGCTTCATTTTCTTTTAATAATAAGTCTTCAAAATCTTCAGTCTTGTCTCCATATAAAATTAATATTTCAATAATTTTTCTCTCTAACTCATATAAAACATTTACACTCTTTTTTTCATTTGTATTTTTAACTACGGTAAATGAATCACTTGGTTTTAAAGTAGATTTAGTTGAATTAGCAATTTGTTTTTTAGAAATCTGAGCCAAAGTACTGTATAGGACTTCCTCACTTATATCCATTATAGAAGAACATTCCTTGATGTATATTTCTTTTTTAATTTGATCGCTGATTTTTGAAATACTAGCGACCATGTCTCTAATAGTTTCCGCTTTTTTTATTGGATCATTTTTAGCACTCTCTATTAGTAGTGATGCTTTATAGGTAATAAAATCTTTTGAGTTTTCAGAAAAATAAGAGGATAGCTGCTCAAAATTTTTGTCTTTTGCAAAACTATCTGGATCTTCCCCCTCAGGTAGATTACAAATTTTAACATTCATCCCTTGCTCCAATATTATATCTATACCTCTAAAAGCAGCATTTAAACCTGCTGAATCACCATCAAAAACAACAGTTATATTATTTGTAAGTCTATTAACCAGTCTTATTTGATCTGAGCTCAAGGCAGTTCCTGAGGAAGAAACTACATTATGAATGCCTCTTTCATACATTCTCATTACATCGGTGTAGCCCTCAACTAAAAAACAGTTGTCTTGCTTTGCAATTTCTTGTTTGGCATGATAGAGACCGTATAATATTTTACTTTTATAATAAATCTTACTCTCTGGAGAATTAAGATATTTAGCTGTAGATTTTGAGGACTTCAAAGTCCTTCCTCCAAAGCCTAAAACTCTACCTGACATACTTAATATTGGAAAGATAACTCTACCCTTAAATCTATCAAATTTCTTGTCTTCTTTTACAATTGTTAATCCGGACTTTTCTAAAAACTCAATCTTATAACTGTCTTTAATAGCCTGATCTGTAAAACTAGTCCACTCATCTTTACAATAACCTAACTGAAATGTGTTAATGATCTTTTCACTAAATCCTCTTTCTTTAAAATAACTTAGACCAATAGACTTGCCTTCATCGGTTTCTTTAAGTGTCTTTTGAAAAAATTTATTTGCATACTCACTTACTAAAAATAAGCTCTCTTTTTCATCAGATTCTATTTTTTGCTCATCTGTTTGTTCCGTTTCTTCAATTTCAATATTATACTTATTTGCTAAATATTTAATTGCCTCAGGATAGGTAAAATGCTCATGCTCCATCAAAAAAGTAATGGCAGTACCTCCTTTTCCACTAGAAAAATCTTTCCAAATTTGTTTTACTGGAGAAACCATAAAACTGGGTGTCCTTTCTTCGCTAAAAGGGCTTAAGCCTTTAAAATTAGATCCGGATTTTTTTAATTGAACAAAGTCACCAATAACCTCTTCCACTCTAGAAGATTCGAATACTTTGTCAATTGTAGATTTAGAAATCAATTTGTAAATTTTTATTAAATATAATATATGTATTTATAATACATTAGTAATTAGCTTAAGTATTAAAAAATAATTTGCTTTATGCAGGGAATAATAAATTTTGATAATTTTCTGTATATTTATATTCCAAAACATTAAGTATTTACCTAAAAAATAAAACATTATGAAAAAAATTACTCTATTATTTATTACACTAATATCCTTAAACTCTTTTGCTCAAGCAGTTTTTGAGGACGATTTCGAAAACGAAACAGTAGATGCAACAACATTTGCAAATTGGATATCAACTGATGGTGACGCTGACGGAAATTATTGGGAGGTTTCTGATGTTGCAGCTTATGCTGTTGATAATGCTCCAAATCACCCAATAACAGGCTTAGCTGCTGATTCTGACTCATGGGAAGGTGCAGGATTTACACCAGATAACTTTTTAACAACTAGCTCTTTAATTGATTTATCCGGAGTTTCAGGAACTCAAATTAGCTTTATTGTTGGCTCTTATCAAACTAATGGTACATATACTGATGATTTGTACTCGGTTTATTTATCTACTTCAAATGACCCTGCAGATATAATTAATGAAACTCCTCTAACAACAAGGTTTGTAACTGAAGATGCTGCATGCGATCTTGAAGATGGATCAAATTCAGCTGGTACTGTCAGTCTAGATGCATCTTCTTATGACGGACAATCTGTATACTTGACATTTAGACATTATGATACTTTTGATATGAATTCTGTTTTGATTGACGATGTGATGGTAGGATCTAACTTAAGTACTGAGGATATGACTATTGAAAACTTCAAGTATTTTATAGATGGTAATAATCAATTAAATATTTCTTCAAATAATGTTTTTAAAAATATTTATGTTTACAGTATTCTAGGGAAGCAAGTAATAAACCAAGACTTAAATAATTATTCAGAGGTTATTAATCTTTCAAACTTATCTAAAGGAATTTATATAGCTAGATTTGTTTGTGAAAATTCATCTGAGAAATCAATCAAGATAGTCTTAAAGTAAACTATTATTTATAAGTAATAAAATCTGCAATTGTACAGAAGATTATTGAATTTTTAATAATTTTAAAAAAAGCACCTTAATTTAAATTAAGGTGCTTTTTTTATTTTGTAATCTTTTAAAATTAG
This sequence comes from Flavobacteriaceae bacterium, assembly GCA_028825365.1. Classification (GTDB taxonomy): domain Bacteria; phylum Bacteroidota; class Bacteroidia; order Flavobacteriales; family Flavobacteriaceae; genus SGZJ01. Next base: position 13,959 of record JAPKAF010000034.1, read on the forward strand.
AACTAGATTTTTTTAACTAAAATAAGTTTAATCTTAAATTACTGAAATAAAAAATAATAATTAAAACATTATAATTTATTGTTTAATCAAAAGTATAAATAATTGAATTTAAAAATTCATACTAAAGTTATGTTTACAACCTAAAATAAACATATAGTTATGAAAAAAATTACTCTACTACTTTTTTTAATTTCAAATATTATCTATTCTCAAGTTCTTAATCAACCTGCTAACTGGCCAAACGAAAACTGGACAACATCTGGTGAATACACAGCTCTAGGATTAATTGCTGAGCCAAGCACATCCGATTCTTTTACTTTTGATGATGATGCAGCAGGAAATACATCCCTTGGAGATTTTGTAGCCTCTGAGTCCCCTATTATTGATTTAACTGCTGCTTTTAACGCAGGTGAAACATTTATAACAATTACTGGAGATTATTCTCATTACGATATTGGAGGATATTTGGCAGTTGAATATTTTGATGCTCAAGCTAATGATTGGGTTGGCAATTTACTACAATTAGAAAGCACGACTACTACTGCTACAGATTATCAAAATTGTGAAAATACAGTTAGTTTTGAAGCCATCTTGGATATATCAAATTTCACAGCTAATCAGCTTGCTGATTTTAAATATAGATTTAATTACAGTGATGGAAATGGATGGCAATGGGGATGGTGTATAAAAAACCCTGTGATAGTTTCATCAAACACTGTAGATTGTCCAAATACACAAATAAATTCTTGGTCTATGACAACAAGTAGTGCCATATTTGACGGAGTAAACAATGACCTTATTGAATCCTACGAGATAGAATATAATCTCGGTGAAACTTTCACTCCTGGTGACGGCACAGCTCAAGTTCATACTTTTATTGAATTACCTAATTCAGTTCAAGGTCTGGAATCTGGTTCTTTATATTATTTCACTATTAGATCTGTTTGTGCTGATGGTTCGTATGGTGACTGGGAGGATAATGGTAGTGATGGTCCTGATGCATGGTCAACATTTGCAGTATCTGAGGACTGTCCAGATGAGTATG
>JAPKAF010000035.1 GCA_028825365.1 Flavobacteriaceae bacterium
CCCAGAACCTTTCTATGCTAATTATAATGGATTTTCAGTAGCTAATAGCCTGAAAATAGTACCAGTAGTTTCTACTATAGAAAATAATTTTTCATTACCTCCTATTGAAGATTTTGAAAAATTAATAACAAAAAAAACTAAGGCTATTTTAATCTGTAATCCAAATAACCCTACTGGATATCTTTACTCAAAAGAAGAAATAAAAAAATTAGTTAAAATTGTCAAAAAGCATGATTTATTTCTAATTTCAGATGAAGTATATAGAGAGTTTACTTATGATGGAGATTCACACTACTCTATAATGGAAGAAAGCTCAATAGAACAGAACGCTATAATGATAGATAGTGTTTCTAAAAGGTATAGCATGTGTGGTGCTAGAATAGGCTGTGTAGTTAGCAAAAATAAAAGTGTAATTAAAACAGTTTTGAAATTTGCCCAATCTAGATTATCACCTCCAACTTATGCACAAATTGCAAGTGAAGCTGCTCTTGAAACTCCTCAAAGTTATTTTGAAGAAATTAATGCAAAATATGTCTCAAGAAGAGATTTATTAATTTCTGAACTTAGAAAAATTGATGGATTAAAGGTTGCCACTCCTAAAGGTGCATTTTACTGTGTTGTTGAACTACCAATAGAAGATGCTAGTGACTTTGCTCAATGGATGTTAGAAAAATTCAATCTTGACAATGAAACTATTATGGTTGCGCCTGCAGAAGGATTTTATTCCACTGAAGGTTTAGGTAAAAATCAAATAAGAATTGCATATGTATTAAATGAGAAGGATTTAAAAACTTCAACCCAAATACTAAAGAAAGCTTTAGAAAAATACAATAGCTAATGAAAATTGTAAATAATTTTTCTTTAATCAACCATAATACTTTTGGAGTTGACGCCATAGCAAATCAATTCACTAGCATCTCATCAATAAACGAATTAAAAAAAATTATATCTTCAAATGAGTCAAAAGAAAAAATATTTATAGGTGGTGGTAGTAACATCCTAATTACAAAAAAAATTGAAGGCTTAGTCATACATTTAAACATAAAAGGCATTAGCTCTAAAAAAATAGACAACAACTATACAGAAGTAAATATAAAAGCAGGAGAAAACTGGAATGAAGCTGTTATATGGTGTTTGAAAAATGATCTTGGAGGCATTGAAAACCTATCACTAATTCCTGGAAACACAGGTGCTGCACCAATTCAAAATATAGGTGCCTATGGAGTTGAATTAAAGGATGTATTTACTTCTTGTGAAGTACTTAATGTTAATACGAATGAAATTGTAGAATTTTCTAAAGTTGATTGTCAGTTTGAATATAGAAATTCAATTTTTAAGAAAAATAAAAATTACATTATTTTAAGTGTAAAATTAAAATTAACCCACGCTAATCATAAGTTAAAAGTTGATTATGGCTCTATAAATGAAAAATTAATATCATTAGGTATAGTAAATCCTAAAATAAATGATATCGCTAACATTGTAACTCAAATAAGAAAAGAAAAATTACCAGATCCTAAAGAAATAGGAAACAGTGGGAGTTTTTTTAAAAACCCTATAATTAAAAAGAAACAACTAGAAAAATTAAAACTTAACTTCAAGGATATTCCTAATTATAAAATATCAGATGAAAATTATAAAATTCCTGCAGGATGGCTAATTGAAAAAGCAGGATTTAAAGGTAAAAGAATAAAGGACTATGGGGTACATAAAAATCAAGCACTCGTATTAGTGAATTATGGTAATGCAACAGGTAAAGAGATCCTTGAATTTTCGTTAAGTATTGAGAAAGCTATTCAATTTATTTTTGATATAAAGTTGGAAAATGAAGTGAATATTATATAACTTACTTTTAAACCACTAATAATTAAAAAAAATAAAGCACAACAAATTAGCCATCAATAAGCAACTAAATAATTAGAGAAATATGGGATTAATTTTAATTACAATAATTTTTATGGGCTTAGCGGTCCTTGGAATTAGCATTAAAATATGGGCTAAAAAAGATGGAGAATTTTCAGGCACATGTGCCAGTCAAAACCCTATGTTAAATAAAAATAATGATCCTTGTGGCTACTGTGGAAAACTTCCTGAAGAGTTTAAAGACTGTTCAACAGAATAATTAATCTATGTTTGGTTTTGTAAAAAAATTAGGTCCAGGCATACTATTTGCGGGTGCTGCAATTGGTGTTTCACATTTAGTTCAATCAACAAGGGCTGGTGCAGATTTTGGTATAGGTTTAATATGGGCGTTACTATTAGTTAATTTATTTAAGTTTCCTTTCTTTCAATACGGTCCACGTTATGCCAATGCGACTGGAGAAAGCCTTTTGGAAGGTTACAAAAAATTGGGTAAAAATATTTTAAGGTTTTATATCCTCATTTCTTTTGCTACAATGTTTACAATTCAAACTGCTGTTACTATAGTTACGGCTGGTATTGCCAGCTCTTTAACCAATAATATAATAAGCGTTGAAGTTTGGACAATCATAATCTTATCCCTAAGTGGTATCCTTTTATATTTTGGAAAATATAAAATGCTGGACAGAATGATTAAGATTGTAATTTTAATATTAGCTATAAGCACTGTCTTTGCTACTATATTAGCATTTAATAATTTTACATATGAAATTGATTATTCTCAAGTATTACCCAAAAATAATAGTGAAATTATTTTCTTGATAGCTTTTATGGGCTGGATGCCTGCCCCTCTTGATATTTCAGTCTGGCATTCATTATGGACAATTGAAAAGAAAAAATCAGATGGAAGACAAAAAATGAAAACTACTTTATTTGATTTTAATATAGGCTATTTAGGAACTATTATCTTAGGTGTTAGTTTTATGCTACTTGGCTATTTTGTAATGAACAATAATAATTTAAGTTTTAGTAACTCTGCAAGTGTATTTGCAAACCAATTAATTGAGATGTATACTTTGAACTTTGGGTCCTGGGCGTATATAATAATAGGCTTAGCCACATTCACTACAATGTTTAGTACAACAATAACAACTTTAGATGCTTCGCCAAGATCAATGCATAAAGCCACTCAATTAGTTTTTAATAAAGAATTTAAAAACGGATACCTGTTTTGGCTAATATTGCTTATTGTAGGTACTATTTTTATATTTTTTAATTTTATATCAGAAATGGGTGCTTTAGTTAAAATCGCAACAATAGTGTCGTTTATAACAGCTCCCTTTTACGCTATAATTAATTACATATTGATTAGCAGTTCACATACTCCAAAAAAGTATAGACCATCAAAAATAATGCACTTATTAAGTATACTTGGAGTGATATTTTTAATAGGTTTTGGAGTGTGGTATTTATCAATATTATAGTTGTTTATTTGACATAATTCATATCTTTGAGGATAATTTATGGAAAGCATTAAAACAACAAAAAAATTTCAGTCAATATTACCCAAGCCTAAATGGTTAAGGGTTAAACTACCAACAGGTCAAAAATACACTGAATTAAGAGGACTAGTAGATAAGTACAAGCTTAATACCATTTGCGCTTCTGGTAGCTGCCCTAACATGGGTGAGTGTTGGGGAGAAGGAACTGCTACATTTATGATTTTAGGAAATATTTGTACCAGATCATGTGGGTTTTGTGGAGTAAAAACTGGTAGACCTGAATCATTAGACTGGTCAGAACCTGAAAAGGTTGCAAGATCAATAAAAATTATGAACATAAAGCATGCAGTTATCACTAGTGTTGACAGAGATGACTTGAAAGATATGGGAAGTCTTATGTGGGTTGAAACTATAGAGGCTATAAGAAGAATGAATCCAGGAACTACATTAGAGACATTAATACCAGATTTCCAAGGAATTGAAAGACATATTGATAGGTTAGTAGCTGCTAAACCAGAAGTTATCTCTCACAATATTGAAACCGTAAAAAGATTAACTAGAGAAGTTAGAATCCAAGCTAAATATGAAAAAAGCTTGAAGGTACTTAAGTACATGAAAGACCAAGGACAAAGGAGGACTAAATCAGGAATTATGCTTGGTCTAGGAGAAACTAAAGAAGAGGTTATTGAAACTTTACATGATTTAAAAAACGCTGATGTGGATGTTGTAACAATTGGTCAGTACTTACAGCCTAGTAAAAAACACTTAAGTGTAAAAAGATTTGTAACTCCAGACGAATTTGATGAATATAGAAATATAGGTTTAAGCTTAGGCTTCAAACACGTAGAAAGTAGTGCGCTAGTAAGATCTTCCTACAAAGCTCAAAAACATATTAATTAATTATCTACAATAATTAAGAATTATTTTATCGAATTCTTGTTTAGACTCAACACCTACTTTAATCGGTAAGTAGTAGATATTTCTTTCAGGAAATGTCTCAATTAATTTTGCATAATCCTTTTCTGTAGTTAGAATATTCCCATTATTATCAACATTATCTAAATCTTTAGATTTATAATTATGATGATCTTTAAATTTAATATGATTAAAATCACAATTGTTTTCAGACAAATAATTCACTAAGTGATTTGAGTTAGCGAGCCCAGTAACTAAAGTAAATTTTTGAGTGATGAAATTTATAAATTCTACGCTTTTGTTTCCAATAAATACATTTTTAGAATAATCTACAGAGCTGAAGAATAATTTTTGACTTACTTTTAATTGAAGCTTAGATTTTATATAAAGTTTTTTACTATTAGATAAATTATTAGGACATTTCGTTACAATTATTATATCTGCCCTTTTACTAGAGGAACGAGGCTCTCTTAAATCTCCAAATGGCAAAATATAATCATCGTAATAAAGGTTACTATAATCAGATAATAAAATTGATAAACCTGGAATTAATTTTCTATGTTGGTAAGAATCATCTAATAGAATTACATCAGGAGGGGTAGCAATTTGTAGTAAATTTTTAATCCCATTAACTCTATTGTTATCCACAGAAACAATTAAATTATCATATTTATTATAAAACTGAAGTGGCTCATCTCCAATATCAAAATGAGTTGAATCTTTAGTAGCAATTTTAAAAGTATTTGTTTTTCTACCGTAGCCTCTACTTAAAGTAGCTATATCAAATTCGTTAGACAGTAAATTAATCAAATACTCAGTCATGGGAGACTTACCAGTACCTCCAATTGCTAGATTGCCTATTCCTATAACAGGAAGATTAAACTTAGTTGATTTAATTAAAGAAGTGTCATACAATAAGTTTCTAATAAAAGAAACCATATAATACAAAGGGGAAATAAAAAACAAGAACTTTCTTATCAATTTCATCCAACTAAAGTAATTATTTATCTTTGATAATAAATACAAAAAGAAATGATTGTAAAAGATATAATTAAAATACTTAACGACAAGTATCCATTTTGTTATGCAGAGGACTATGACAATGTAGGGCTTATAGTTGGAGATGATCAATTTAAGGTAAGTGGAATAATTGTTTGCTTAGACACGATTGAAAGTGTCGTGGATGAAGCTATTCAAAAAAAATGTAATGTAATTGTAAGTTTTCATCCGATAATTTTTGATGGACTAAAAAAGCTAACGAATAAAAATTATGTAGAGAGAATTGTAAATAAATGCATCAAAAATGAGATTTCAATTATTGCGATTCACACTGCAATGGATAACTCAATTGTTGGAGTTAATAAAGTAATATGTGATAAACTTGAATTGCAAGACACTAAGATTTTAGTTCCAAAAAAAGGCACAATAAAAAAAATAACAACCTACTTACCAAGCAAAAATCTAGAAGCCATAAAAATTGAATTGTTTAATTCAGGTGCAGGAACAATTGGTAATTACGATGAGTGTAGTTTTGCTGTTAATGGAATTGGAACTTTTAGAGGGAATGACAAATCAAATCCAGTCATAGGAAGTAAAGGTATTCAAACAGAAGTTAAAGAAGTTAAAATCTCTTTTACATTTCCAATGCATAAAGAAACTGAAATATTGAATGCATTAAAAATAAAACATCCTTATGATGAATTTGCTTATGAAATAATTTCATTAGAAAACATTAATCAAAATATTGGCTTAGGAATGATTGGCAAGCTGAATAAAAGTATGGATGAAGAAAAATTCATAAGTCACTTAAAAAATAAAATGAATACAAAACTAATTAGACACTCTGAATTTTTAGGTAAAAAAATTAAAACAGTTGCTGTTTTAGGAGGGTCAGGAAGTTTTGCTATTAATAATGCAATTACTTCAAAAGCAGATGCATATATAACTTCAGATTTAAAATATCATGATTTTTTTAAGGCTGATAAAAAGATATTATTAACAGATATTGGACATTACGAAAGTGAACAATACACAAAAAACGTAATACATACTTTTCTTACAGAAAAAATTACTAATTTTGCAATCGTTTTAACAGAAACTAATAGTAATCCAGTAAAATATAGTTAACCATGGCAAAAAAGAAAGAAATCACAGTAGAAAATAAATTAAGAGCTTTATACGATTTGCAATTAATTGATTCAAGAGTTGATACTATTAGAAGTGTAAGAGGAGAGCTTCCATTAGAGGTTCAGGATTTAGAAGATGAAGTTGCTGGACTTACTACAAGACTAGGAAAGTTAACCGATTCAGTTGACACAATAAACGAGCAGATTAAGATGAAAAAAAATCTTATGGAAGAAGCTAAAGTTTTAATAAAAAAATATACAGAACAACAAAAAAATGTTCGAAATAATCGCGAGTTTAATTCCATAACTAAAGAAACTGAGTTTCAAGAATTGGAAATACAGTTAGCTGAAAAAAACATAAAGGAATTTTTTGCTAAAATTGAGCATAAAAATGAGGTGATTGATGAAGCTAAATTGAAATTATCAGAGAGAAAAAAACATTTAAAACACAAGAAGAGTGAACTAAATACTATCCTTGAAGAGACGAAAAAAGAAGAAGAAGCTTTGCTGATAAAATCTGATAAATGTAAAAAAGATATTGAAGAAAGATTAGTCTCAGCTTACACTAGAATAAGAAATAATGTTAAGAATGGACTTGCTGTAGTCCCAATAGAAAGAGGTGCTGCCGGTGGATCTTATTTTACAATACCACCACAAATTATTATGGAAATTGGTTCAAGAAAAAAAATAATAACTGATGAACATAGCGGTAGAATATTAGTTGATGAAGAATTAGCAAACGAACAAACAACTAAAATGGAAAAAGTTTTTTCTAAGATTTAAAAAATATTAACATAAATAATTTAAAGCTTCTATTTTTATAGGAGCTTTTTTTTTATATTTATAATTATGAGAAATAAATTAATAATTATAATTTTAGTATTAGCAGCAAGTTGCTCTAAAGCTCAAGTTTCAGATAAACAAAAGTTAATCATAAACTCAGATCCTATTCTAGTAAACACAGAGGAAGTTCACAGAGCTTATTTTGCAAGTGGTTGCTTTTGGTGTGTCGAAGCTATATACGAGAGTATAATTGGAGTAAATGAAGTTATCAGTGGTTATTCAGGTGGTTTTACATCTAACCCTACATATGAAATTGTTAATACACAAAGAACTGGACATGCAGAAACAATTGAAGTAATTTATGATCCTAAACTAATAAGCTTTTCACAATTAGTTGAAGTTTATTTTGGTACTCAAAATATTGAGCAAATAAATGGGCAAGGCCCTGATAATGGGACACAATACAGGTCTATAATATTTTATCAAAATCAAGAACAAAAAGAAATCATTAATGAAAAAGTTGAAGAGATTAAAAATTCTTTAAAAGTTAATGTTGCAGCTAAAGCTTATCCTTTTCTTAAATTTTGGAAAGCAGAAAAATATCATCAGGACTTTAAGAAAAACAACAAGAATAATAGATATATAATTAATGTATCTGACCCGAGATTTAAAAGATTTAAGTATAAGTTTTCTGAAATAATTGATCAAAATCAATAAATCAAAATTCTATATTTATAATTCTTTTTTTTGTTTAATAAAAATATACAACTTTGATTAAATTAGAAAACTCATTAAGCTTTGCAAAACAACTAGATCGAGAAGATACACTTTCCGATTACAGAAATCTTTTTCATATTCCAAAAAACTCAAACAAAGAAGAACTTATATACTTTTGTGGTAACTCTTTAGGCCTGCAACCTAAGTCAACTAAGTCTTTTATAGATAAAGAAATGGAAGATTGGGCTAACCTTGGTGTTAGAGGTTGGAGCAATGCAAAAAAACCTTGGCTTAAATACCATAGCTATCTTACAGATGAAATGGCCAGTATAGTTGGAGCTAAACCACAAGAGATTGTTGTGATGAATACTTTAACTGTAAACCTGCACCTTATGATGGTTTCTTTTTATAGACCTACAAAAAGTAAGTTTAAAATTATTCTAGAGGCTGATGCTTTTCCTTCGGATATTTATGCTGTTGAGTCTCAACTATCTCATCACGGTCATAATATTGATGATGGAATAATTCTATGGGAAACTAAAAATAAAGAAAATAAATACAAAGATTTAGAAAATATCTTTTTGGAAAACAAAGATGAAATAGCACTAATCTTAATTGGAGGAGTAAATTATTATACTGGAGAATATTTTAACTTAAAAAAAATTACAGAATTAGGACACAAATACAATTCTATGGTTGGTTTTGACTGTGCTCATGCTGCTGGTAATGTTAAGTTAGAACTACATGAAGTTGGAGCTGATTTTGCAATTTGGTGTAGTTATAAATATCTAAATTCAGGTCCGGGAAATTTATCTGGATGTTTTGTCCACGAAAGACATGCTTATAATAATGATATTAATAGGTTTAGAGGATGGTGGGGCAATGATCTGAAAAATAGATTTAATATGAGGGAGCCCTATCAAACGATGGCAGGTGCTGAAGGTTGGCAAATTAGTACTCCCACTATTTTAGCAATGGCTGCAATAAAAGCATCACTAGAAATTTTTAGCTCCGCAGGAATGGAAGCTCTATGTAAAAAATCTAACTTACTAACAAGCTACTTGGATTTTCTTTTAAAGGAACTTAACACTACAAAAATTACAATAATAACTCCTGAAGATGTGCAATCAAGAGGTTGTCAAATTTCAATAGAAATTAGTGACCCTGATAAAAATTTTCATAAAAACTTAACTGATCTTGGCGTTATAACGGATTGGAGAGATCCAAATGTTATACGCTGTGCACCCACTCCATTGTATAATTCCTTTACAGATATTTATATGTTTGTACAAAAATTAAAGCAATTAATATAATTTATGAATTATATAAATGAACATCTTGAGGATTATATAATTAAACACTCCCAGCAAGAGCCTAGAATACTTAAAGATTTAAATAGAGAGACTAATTTAAAAGTACTTCAACCTAGGATGATAAGCGGAGCACATCAAGGTCGACTATTAAGTATTATTTCTAAAATTATTAGTCCTACAAAAATATTAGAAATTGGTACTTTTACGGGCTATTCAACATTATGTTTATCTGAAGGTCTAACTAAGGGAGGTAGAATTCATACAGTAGATATTAATGAGGAGTTATATGATTTTCAAAGGAAATATTTTAAAAAATCCCCTTTTAATGATAACATTATCCAACATTTAGGAAATGCATTAGAAGTTATTCCTACTATGGATAATAACTTTGATTTAATTTTTTTAGATGCAGATAAAAATAACTACCCTGAATATTTAGATGTTTTAATTAGTAAATTAAAAATAGGAGGAGTTTTACTCTCTGATAATGTACTTTGGGATGGAAAGGTGTTAAATCCAATATCAGAAAAAGACATATCCACAAAAGCTATTGTAAAGTATAATAAATTACTAAGTCAAAGAGAGGATATGGATACTGTAATCTTACCAATTAGGGATGGACTTACTATCAGTAGAAAAATTAAATAAATTAAAGCTTTCTTTTTATTGAGCCAGAAAACTCTTCAAGATCTTTTTTAACTTTAGATAACTCTTTATCTACATCTTTAGTTATAGAATGTTTTTTTATAGACTCAGAAGATGAATTAATTTCTCTTTTAATATCATTTGTAGCATGCTTTATTTCATTAAGACCCCTAGCTAGATTCCTAGCAAGTTCTGGTATCTTATCAGCTCCTAAAAAAATAACAGCAATAAAAAGAATTATTGCAATTTCGGCTCCACTTATAAATAAATTAAAAAAATATAGTAGCATTCTACAAATATAATCAGTATGTTTAATTTGAATTATAAAACTTGATTTTTTTTTAAATTTATTATATGAAAAGAATGATTTTGGCTAGTACTTCAACCGTTTTTGGTAGTACATATTTAGATTATATAAAGGATGAGATTAAAACTTTATTTAAAGATTCAAAAAAAATATTATTTATTCCTTACGCAAGACCTAACGGCTTAAGTCATGAAAAATATACAGGTATAGCATTTAGTTTTTTTAAGAAATTAGGAATTCATATTAGTGGTATTCATGAGTTTAAAGATTTAAAAAAAGCAATAAATGATTCGGATGGAATATTTATTGGAGGTGGTAATTCATTTTTACTTCTTAAACAGCTTATTGATAACGATTTGACTAGTACCTTGAAAAAGGTGATTACAAGTGGAAAACCTTATCTTGGAACTAGTGCAGGAATTAACATATGTGGTCCTTCAATTTGCACTAGTAATGATATGCCAATTATACATCCATCTAGTTTTGAGGCTTTAAACATTGTTCCATTTAATATTAATCCACATTATCAAGACCCAATAGCTAACAATCAGCATATGGGAGAAACTAGAGAAACTAGAATTAAAGAATTTCATTTTTTTAACTCTCAAAAAGTTATTGGCCTAAGAGAAGGAAGTTTTTTAATTATAAATGGACAAAATCACATTTTAAAAGGAAACAAAAAAGCAATAGTTTTTGAAAAAAATAAAAAACCTTATGAAGTTGACACAAACTTTAATTTAAATAAATTATAATGTTACTTATTATATTTTAATGGGGTTTAATTATTATTAAATAATATTAATTAACAAAGAAAGCCTAAGTATGTTTTTTTATCTTTGATTATCAATGTTTGTAATGAAAAAAAAAGTGATTTTAATGATATTAGATGGATGGGGCAACTCTCCTGACCCACTGGTTTCGGCAATTGATAATGCAAATACAGATTATATTGATAACTTATACAGTAAGTATCCTTACGCAACATTAAGAACCGATGGGTTACATGTAGGATTACCTGAAGGGCAAATGGGTAACAGTGAAGTCGGTCACATGAATTTAGGAGCTGGTAGAATTGTTTACCAGGATTTAGCCAAAATAAACATGTCAATCAAAAATAACTCCTTTATAAATGAAAAAACTATCGTCGAAACCTTCAATTTCGCGAAGTCCAATAATAAAAAAATACATTTTTTAGGTTTAGTTAGTGATGGAGGAGTTCACTCTCACACTAGTCACCTTAAGGCACTTATTGATATCTCAAAAGAGTATAATGTCGAGTCCTATATTCATGGGTTTACTGACGGAAGAGATGTTGATCCAAAGTCAGGAAAAAATTACATATCTGATTTAGAAAATTATGTAAAGAATAGCTCAACAAAAATTGCTTCTATAACTGGTAGATATTACGCGATGGATAGAGACAATCGATGGGAAAGAATAAAGCTAGCTTACGATGCTTTAGTTTATGGTAAAGGGGAAAAGACTGCAGATATCGTAAATAGTATTGAAGTAAATTACAAAAATGGATGTACAGATGAATTTATTAAACCAATAATAAAAATTAACAGTAAAGGGGAAGCCATATCAACTATTAGTAAAGATGATATAGTTTTATTTTTTAATTTTCGAACAGACAGAGGTCGAGAATTAACTAAAGTATTATCTCAAGAAGATAATTTAGAGTTTAATATGAAAAAAATGAACCTTCACTTTGTTACTATGACAAATTATGACAGCTCATTTTCTAATATTAATGTCATTTTTAATAAATCAAATCTAAATGATACTTTAGGTGAAATATTAGAAAAAAATAATAAAAGGCAATTAAGAGTTGCTGAAACTGAAAAATACCCTCATGTTACATTTTTCTTTTCCGGTGGAAGAGAAAATAAATTTATTGGAGAATCTAGAATATTAAAAAACTCACCTAAAGTAGCTACGTATGACCTTAAGCCTGAGATGAGTGCTTTTGAAATTACAGACTCATTAGTAGAAGAATTAGAGTTAAAGAACCAAGATTTTATTTGTTTAAATTTTGCTAATGGAGATATGGTTGGCCACACAGGCAGTATGCAAGCTGCAATAAAAGCGTGTGAAGCAGTTGACCAGTGTGTAGAGAAAGTAGTTCAAAGCGCACTAAAAAACGAATACACAACTATATTAATAGCAGACCATGGAAATTGCGAAACTATGATTAATCCCGACGGAAGTCCTAACACAGCACACACAACAAATCCAGTTCCTGTAATTATCATAGATAATGATATTAAAAATATTAAAGATGGTATCCTTGGAGATATTGCTCCAACAATTTTAAAACTTATGGGTATAAAGAAACCTATCTCTATGACTCAAGAATCCCTTATATAGAATGAGCATTATTAAAACGAAAGAAGAAATTGAATTGATTAGAGAAAGTGCATTACTTGTCTCTAAAACATTAGGAATGATAGCTAGTGAAATTAAAGAAGGGGTAACTACTTTGCAATTGGATAAACTAGCGGAAGACTTCATAAGGTCTAATGATGGGATTCCAGGATTTTTAGGTATGTACGATTTTCCTAACACATTATGCATTAGTCCAAATAGTCAAGTAGTACATGGAATTCCAAATAGCAACCCGATAAAAGATGGAGATATTATTTCTGTAGATTGCGGGGTATTAAAAAATGATTTTTATGGGGATCACGCATATACATTTGCAATAGGAAATATTTCAGAAGAAACCAACAAACTTCTAAATACCACAAAAGAGTCCCTATATGAAGGAATAAGAAATTTTAAAGTTGGAAGTAGAGTTGGAGATGTTGGGTTTGCTATTCAAGATTATTGTGAAAAAAGAGGTTATGGTGTAGTTAGGGAATTAGTTGGGCATGGGCTAGGTAGATCAATGCATGAAAAGCCTGAAATGCCTAACTATGGAAAAAGAGGTAAAGGAAAAAAATTTCTTGAGGGAATGGTTGTTGCAATTGAACCTATGATAAATCAAGGAACACATAAAATAAGACATCACAATGACGGATGGACCATAACTACACTAGACAATAAACCTAGCGCTCATTTTGAGCATAATATCGCAATAGTTAATGGAAAACCAGAATTACTCTCTACGTTCTCTTATATATATGAAGCTCTGGGGATTACATCAGATGAAGAAAATGAGTTCAAAAAAGTATGAATAACTTAATTAAACTGATATTAAACACATTTTCAAGAACTTTTCTGATAAAGATTAGTTTTATATTCCAACCTATTTTAGCTGTCTTTTTAAAAGGTAATAAATTTACAGATCCAATTGATGGAAAATCTTTCAGTACTTTTTTACCTTATGGATATAATAATCTTAGAAAAAACGCACTCTCCCCATCTACTTTTTCTTTGGAAAGACATAGATTACTTTGGCTATATTTAAAAAATGAAACAGATTTTTTTACAAAAAAAATTAAACTATTACACTTTGCACCCGAACAGGCATTCTATAAAAAATTTAAAAAATTAAGTAATATCGATTATGACACTATAGATTTAAACTCACCAATAGCAAAAATAAAAGCTGATATTTGCAACCTTCCAATCAAAGACAATACATATGACTTTATACTATGTAATCACGTATTAGAACATGTTTTAGATGATAAAAAAGCTATAAAAGAATTATATAGAGTTCTTAAAAAAGGTGGAACTGGAATTTTTCAAGTTCCAATAGATATGAAAAGGAAATGTACATTTCAAGATGATTCGATAATAGACAAAGACGAAAGAAATAAAATATTTGGTCAATATGATCATGTTAGAGTATATGGTCTTGATTATTTTATGAAACTTAGAAATGCAGGCTTTAAAGTTGAGGAAATAGATTATACAGTTAGTTTATCTGTTAATGAAATAAATAAATTCTCTATTAAAAAAGGGGAGATTGTTCCAGTGTGCACTAAATAGAAGGAAAATTATTTAAAGATAAATCTTGAATTTTGTTGTTCTCATCTTTAAATATTATAAAAACACTAATTTTATCATTTTCTTGTACAAATAAATTAATTTCATCTAAAGTCATTAAATGCAAAGCAGTAGCATAGGCATCAGCTTCAATGCAATTATCAGCAATTACAGTAATACTTAAAATATTAGTTTTGGATGAATATCCAGTTTTTGGATCAATAATGTGCGCATATTTATTCCCTAAACTATCAATTTTAAATTTCCTATAAACTCCTGATGTAGCCATGGATTTGTCTATCAAATTAAAAGCTTTATAAATCTCGTTCTGTAAGCCATCAAACGTAGGAGTGTCTAAACCTACTCTCCAATTTCGGTCATCAGCTAAATTCAAACCACTAGATCTAATCTCTCCCCCTACTTCAACTAAAAAATTAGTAATATTATTAAATGTCAAAAACTCTGAAATCATATCTACACTATAGCCCTTTGCGATAGCATTAAAATCTAAAAAAGAATTCAGGGGTCTTTGTAATTTATTTTGAAAAATTTTAAATTTATCTAATCC
>JAPKAF010000067.1 GCA_028825365.1 Flavobacteriaceae bacterium
TATTGATTCCTCTTTAAGTTTTAATTTGTTGTTAAAAAAATTAAATAATAGTTCAGTTGTTAGCTATAAACTTTTTACAAATAAGAAAAATTCTTTAAATGATAAGGTGATTGGAATCTCGTTGTGTTGGGAACAAAATAAAGCCTACTATTTATCTTTCGTAGAAGATTTTAAAATTGAACAGATTAAATTATTTTTTGAAAATGAGAAAATTGAAAAAATTAGTGACAATATTAAAAATGATATCAAAACATTAAATCAATATAATATTAAAATTAAGGGAGAGATCTTTGACACTACATTAGCTCATTACATAATTAACCCAGACACTAATCATTCAATTGATCAATTGTCGGAAACCTATTTAAACTATTCATTAACAGATGCGCAATTATTAATTGGAAAAGGTAAAAACCAAAAACTTCTTTCGGATTTACAAATTAATCAAATAAAAGATATTAGTTGTGAGCAGGCAGATGTGAATTTACAATTAAAACAACTGTTTAAAAAAGAGTTAAATGACACTAACTTATCAGGTCTGTTCAACGAAATTGAAATTCCATTATTAAGGGTTTTAGCAAATATGGAAATCGAAGGAATTAATTTAGATATAAAATTTCTTGAAATTTTAAAAAAAGAATTAGTTACAGATATCTCAACTTTAGAAAATGTGATTTTCAAAGAAGCTGGTCAAACTTTTAATATTTCTTCTCCAAAACAATTAGGAGAGGTTTTATTTGAAAAAATGGAACTTAGTAAAAAACCTAAAAAAACTAAAACTGGCCAATATTCAACCTCGGAGGATGTTTTAACAGAGCTTTCGACAAAACATGATTTTGCTAAAAATATTCTTAAGTTCAGAAGCTTAACTAAATTAATGAGTACATATGTAGATTCTCTTCCAAACCAAGTCCTCAGTTTAACTAATAGGGTGCATACTGAATATTTACAAACAGTAGCTTCTACCGGTAGGCTAAGTAGTGTAAATCCTAACCTTCAAAATATTCCGATTAGGACTGAAAGAGGAAAAAAAGTAAGAAAAGCATTTATCCCAAGAGACAAAGATCACTTACTACTTGCTGCAGATTATTCTCAAATAGAATTAAGAATAATAGCATCGATGAGTGAAGAAAAAAACATGATTAAAGCCTTTAATAATAATGAAGACATTCATAGTTCAACAGCTTCAGCCGTTTTTGGTATTCCAGTAAATGAAGTAACTAGGGAGCAAAGATCAAATGCAAAGACAATCAATTTTGGGATAATATATGGAGTGTCAGCGTTTGGACTTAGTAATCAAACAGATTTATCAAGATCAGAATCAAAAGATTTAATCGAAACATATTATATTAAATATCCGAACTTGAAAAAGTTCATCAGTGATCAAATATCATTCGCTAGAGTAAACGGTTATGTTGAAACATTAAGTGGTAGAAAAAGATATTTGAAAGATATTAACTCAAGTAATGGACTTGTAAGAAGTGGAGCTGAAAGGAATGCAGTAAATGCACCTATTCAGGGAACAGCAGCAGACATAATTAAAATAGCAATGATCAACATACAAAACAGACTAATCAAAGAACAAATGACTAGTAAAATGCTTTTACAAGTACATGATGAGTTAGTGTTTGATGTTTTTAAACCTGAATTAGATAAAGCTACTGCAATAATTAAAGAGGAAATGGAAAGTGCTTATAAATTAAATATACCACTTATTGTTGATATAGATCATGGACTTAACTGGTTAGAAGCTCACTAGAATAATGTTTAAATAGAGTTAGATTAGTACTCCTAAAAAAAATTCTAAACTTCTATTTGCTATTCAAATATATAATTGTAGATTTGCACACTCTTTTCGAGAGAAGTTAATTATTAATGAAAATATTATAAATTGGATAATTTAAGTTATAAAACTATTTCAGCAAACAAAGCTACTGTTAACAAACAGTGGGTTATTGTAGATGCTGATGGTGAACATTTAGGGAGATTAGCATCAAGAGTAGCTATTTTATTAAGAGGAAAGCATAAAACAGACTTTACTCCACATGTAGATTGTGGTGATAATGTTATTGTAATAAATGCATCCAAAGTTAAATTGAGCGGAAACAAATGGGAGGAAAAGATGTATATAAGACATACAGGTTACCCAGGCGGACAAAGATTCAAATCTGCTACTCAACTATTTGATCAAAATCCATCAATAATTGTAGAAAAATCGGTAAAAGGAATGCTTCCTAAAAATAAATTAGGCGCAGCATTGTTTAGAAACCTACACGTGAGCACAGATTCATCACATAGTCATGAAGCTCAAAAACCAACTATTATTAATTTAAATGAAGTGAATTAATGGAAGAAACTATTCATAAAATTGGACGTAGAAAAACGGCAGTAGCTAGAGTATACCTTAAAAAAGGTAAAGGTAAAATAACTGTAAATAAAAAAGATTCTACGGTATATTTCCCAACACCAACTCTACAATTCAAAATAAACCAAGCGCTTGTCTTAACTGGCAACGAGAAAAAATTTGACATAAACATTAATGTTTTTGGAGGAGGTTCAACTGGTCAAGTTGAAGCTATAAGATTAGCTTTATCTAGAGCTATGTGTGAATTAAAAGAAGAAAATAGAGAGATTCTCAAACCTGAAGGATTATTAACAAGAGATCCAAGAATGGTTGAGAGGAAAAAATTCGGTCAGAAAAAGGCTAGAAAGAAATTCCAATTCTCGAAAAGATAAATCAATCAATAACCAGTTTTTGTTATCCATGAATTTATTCAGGATTTAGTTTAGCATCTAAATGATCGATAATTAAGTTATTCGGCATTGCTAATCAACAGAAAGTAAACTATCACAAAATGGGAAAATTAGAAGTAAAAGAATTATTAGATGCAGGTGTTCATTTCGGACATCTTACTAGAAAATGGAATCCAAACATGGCTCCTTTCATATACATGGAGAGAAATGGGATACACATTATTAACCTCTACAAAACTGTAGCTAAAATTGATGAAGCAGCTGAAGCTTTGAAAAAAATTGCTGCTTCGGGAAGAAAGATTTTATTTGTAGCTACAAAGAAACAAGCTAAAGAGATTGTTGCTGAAGCTGCTTCCAAGGTAAACATGCCATATATCACTGAAAGATGGCCTGGAGGAATGCTAACGAATTTTGTTACTATCAGAAAAGCAGTTAAAAAAATGGCTGCTATTGATAGAATGAAAAAAGATGGAACTTTCAACACACTTTCTAAAAAAGAAAGATTACAAACAGATAGACTTAGAGATAAGTTAGAAAAGAATTTAGGTTCTATTTCTGATATGACAAGACTGCCTGGCGCTTTATTTGTTGTTGATATAATTAGAGAACACATCGCAATTAAAGAAGCTCAAAAATTAAATATTCCAATTTTTGCTATGGTAGATACAAATTCTGATCCTAGAGAAGTAGAATATGTTATACCTTCTAATGATGATGCATCTAAGTCAATACTTAAGATCCTAGAAAACATTACCCCATCTATCCAAGAGGGTTTGTCTGAAAGAAATGCTGAAAAAGATGACTCAAAAGCTGAGGTAAAAACTGAAGCAAAA
>JAPKAF010000005.1 GCA_028825365.1 Flavobacteriaceae bacterium
TAAAAATTAGCTTTTAATTGAATATTTCCATTATGAATAATAGAACTATTTTCTGTTTTTCTAGCGAAATAATTAAGGTTTAAATCTACGAACTTTGTTATTTTCTTTTGGATGCTTAGTGACCAGGTTAAATTATTTCCAGGCTGTAGTCCTTCCATCATTATGTAACCAATTATTGAGTTAGGATTTCCTTGAAAATTATTTTTATAATAATTTAGCTCTCCATTGACAGAAACTGCATTTTTATTTGAAAAGTTGGTAGAAATACCAAATTTGTTCTGTGTTAAAGTTTCAAGACTACCAATTATATTTTTAGTATTTGAATATTGATAATAAAGGTCTATTTTGTTAGAGTCTTCAATAAAATATGTGAATTTTGGCCCATACTTTATTTCATTAAAATTATAGTTTTTACTTTCAAAATTTTCACTTTCACTTTTTCTATTATCAAAAAAAGCAGAGGAAGAAAAAAGTATATTTTTTAGTTTATGATTAAAGCTAATTTGGTGACTTAATAATTCATTTTCTACATATCCAAAAGAGAGTGTATTTTTGGATCTATTATTTATAAAGTTATAGGTTGTAGAATAGAGTTGTTTTCCTCTATTGAAATATAAACTATTTCGTAAATTCATTACCAAACCAAGTAAATTACTTGATGATATTTTAAACGGATTTAAGTCAAATTCATTATTATCCTGTGTACTTTGCTTTTGAATTAAGTATTGAGTTTGATTTTGAAAGTGTGCTAATATTTTTTTGAATTTAAGATTATCTTTTGCCCATTTCTTAAAATTAATATTTAAGGATTGGCTGAATTTATTTTGATAAGTTTTTATAAACTTCTGATTAGGTAACATAACCCTAATATAGATTCCTTCGTCCTCAAATTGTGCTATTTCAAACTCTTCTAATTCTTGTATACCATTTTCATTAATGTCAATCCATTTATAATTACCAATTCCTGGCTCTACTTCAATAAAGGTATATTCTTGTTGTGCTAAATTACCAGAATTTGATTCATACACGATATTAAGTTTTATTATACCATTAGAGCTTTTCTTGAAATAATTAATTCTAGAATTTAAAAACTTCTCTTTATTTATCTCATTAACTCTATTTAAAACCCTGTAATTACCAAACAATGAAAGTTTTGTGTCCGAGCTATTTATTAATTGTGAGTTTATTGAGAAATTATTAGATGAATTTACCTTTTGTATTCTATTGTCAAGAACACTGTCATTTATTTTGTGATTTACTCCTATTTCTACAAATATCTTATCGTAATCACCTATTCCAGCTTTCAATCCGTAAGATTTAAATCTATGGCTATTTAAAATAAGGGAGTCTGTAAATTTATTTTTCTTACTATTATTTTCATAGTCTATGTTAATGGATGCCCATTTATTCTCTCTTTTAAATTTTATGTTATTATAACTTCTGGAAAAGTCAGATTTAATTAATTGAGATTGTGATTCTAACAAACTATTTGTAGAGTTGATTTCTGTTTTACTATCATCATATTTTACAACTGCACTATGTTTATTTCCCTTAAAATTATTTACAAATTCTAAGCTTTGATAGCTATAATTCATTAACCCTGTATCTTTTTTTGTAATTATTATTTCAGCAGAGGATTGATTCTGTGTTTTGTTAAATTGATTATTCACTCCTAATAATGTTGAGTCCAAGTTCCAATCCCTTAAAAACTCTATATCATAATTATTTTCTATAGATCTAAAGTTTTTATTAATGTGTTTGAGTTCTATCTTACTTATAATTTTTATATCATTACTACGTGTTATAAAATTTTCTAATTCTATTTTGGTAGCCAAACCATTATTGTTATTGTCATCAATTGAAGAAAATAAATTTTTATCAGTATTACTATTTGCTAACTCAAATTTTACTTTAGTATTATTAGATATTTGATAATCTCCATTTATTATCGCGAGTTGAATTTTTTCTGGGGCTACTAAATTTATAATAGGCTGATAATTTCCTTGTTTCACGGAAGCAACTGGAGGAGTATATTCGTAAATATTTGAAATGGCACTAGTATTTAAAAGTGAATAGTCTCCCATTTTATCCCCTACATAACTAAATTTTATGGAATACAATTCATCACTTGAGTTATTAGAAAACTCGTAAAACTCAATATTGTTATCTGTTACTTTTTTGTATAAAACTCTATTTTCATTATACTCTGTAGGTATTATAGATGAGGACTGCATTAAATTAGAACTATCTCCAGCTAATACTAATGCTTCTATATTTTCTGTGGTTAAACTTTGCTGCAGTGGCTGTCCTTTTAAATCATTTTCGTTATATACCATTACATTAAAATTTAATTTTTTCGATTTGATCTCACTTCCTGCATATGCCATAAATCTTGAGTAGTTCCTGTCGCTAATTTGATAATCTACTTTTATCCTCATATCTGCGCTAATAGGAAAGGTGGTGTTAAATATAATTTCTCCAGCGTTATAATTAATTACATAATCTTTGTTTTCACCCCTCTGCAGTATTATACCATTGACATAGACTTTCTCACTGTCCGAAACCACTAAAATATATAGCTGCCCAGCCGCACCTTGTATCTTGTAAGGCCCCTGGTTACCATCTTGAGCTAATATGCTACTGCTTTTAAATTGCCCTTTAACGATCGCGCCAGACAAGTACGCATTGTCATTGTCATTAATTTTTGCAGAGATTAATAATCCTTGAATCCTTTTACTAAACTTCCCAAAATAAGTATCTGTATTATTTAGATCTATATCCCCAGCTCTTATCTTCCATTTATCACTTTTAAGCTCTATAAAAATTTGATCAAACTCATCTAATTTTTGAGAATATCCATCATCTTGGAGAGGAATATTTGCGTCTTGTATTGAAGCGGTTATTTCAACCTTATTATTAAGTTTACCAAAAATTTGCAAATCTAATTCACTGTTTAAAACAGCATTTCGGTTATTTCCTAAATTTATTCCTCTTGAAATACTTCCTTTGGTGCTTAAACCTTTAAAAAGATTACTACTTGGTGTTGTATTTGATTGCGAAATTCTATATAGTTTATCTAGGTTACTTGTACTTTGAAGTATTACATCCTCACTCAAAAAATTATATTCTTTTGTTATAAATTCCGGATAGTATATTGAGTCTATTTCATTATCTATAAGAATTTTTTCAGAACTAATACTGTCCTTTAAAATAGATTTTTCGAATATATTTAGATTACTTGAAAACCCGTAAACAGAAGAAAAAATAATTATTAAGTTAAAAAAAGATCTCATAGTATTGATTAAACTCTAAATTATCTTAATTATTTTATTTTATTTATTAAAACTTATGATCTAATCTAGTAATTAAATATTTGATTATATATTTTAGTAAAATGAAAATAATATCATATAATGTAAACGGAATCCGTGCTGCAGTAAAAAAAGGATTTACTGATTGGCTCTCTGAGGAATCTCCAGATATAATTTGCTTACAAGAAATTAAAGCTCTTGAAGAACAATTAGATTTAGATTTGTTCGTAAATGCTGGTTATAAGTACAACTATTGGTTTAGTGCCAACAAAAAAGGCTATAGCGGCGTTGCAATCCTGTCTAAGACTAAGCCTAACCATGTAGAGTATGGTACTGGTATTGAGTCTATGGATTTTGAAGGTAGAAATATTCGAGCTGATTTTGATGACTTCTCGGTTATGAGTCTTTATCTTCCATCTGGAACTAATCTTTTAAGATTAGACCATAAATTATCTTATATGAAAATGTTTCAAGAATACATTGATACACTTAAGTTGTCATTAAAAAAACTAATTATTACTGGCGATTATAATATTTGTCATAAACCGATTGACATTCACAACCCTGAAAGAAATAAAAACACCTCCGGATTTCTACCTATTGAAAGATCCTGGCTAGACACATTTATCTCTAGCGGTTTTGTTGATTCTTTTCGAGAAATAAATAACTCATCTGATATGTATAGTTGGTGGAGCTATAGAGCGAATTCTAGACAAAACAATAAAGGGTGGAGAATAGATTACGCAATGGTAACAGAAAATCTAAAAAATAATATTATAGATGCCAAAATATTGAATCAAATAAAGCACAGTGATCATTGTCCAATTCTTATTGAACTAAATTTTTAATTCATGAAATATAATAATATACCACATACTGACCTAAAAGTAAGTAAGATCTGCTTAGGTACGATGACTTGGGGTAATCAAAATAATAAAAAAGAGGCTTTTGATCAATTAGATTATGCTGTAGATAAGGGTGTGAATTTTATTGATACTGCAGAGCTTTATCCGGTACCTGCAGAAGCCAAAACTAGTGGTACAACTAGTACTATAATTGGCCATTGGTTAAAACAAAATAAAAATAGAGAGAAGCTTGTTATTGCTACAAAAATTGCTGGCCCTGGAGAGTATACAAAACATATCCGAACAGGTGGTTTTTCTCCAGAATCTATAGAAGATGCTATTAATAAGAGTTTAAAAAGGCTTCAAACAGATTATATTGATTTATACCAATTACATTGGCCTGAAAGAAGCGCTAATTTTTTTGGTATAAGAGATTATAAGCACGATTATAAGGAAAAGTGGAATGATAACTTTAACGAAATACTACATTCTTTAGATCGTTTTATTAAAGAAGGTAAAATCAGACACATTGGAATATCTAATGAAAAAGCCTGGGGATCTATGCGCTATATTGAAGAATCAAATAAGTGCAATCTACCTAGAATTGTTACAATCCAAAATGCATATTCTTTATTAAATAGACCTTTTGAAGGAGATCTTGCTGAAATTTCAATTAGAGAAGGTTTAGGTTTATTAGCATATTCTCCATTAGGGTTTGGAGTTTTAACTGGAAAATATTTAAATGGTAACGCTGCTAATAACTCAAGGTTAAAATTATTTCCCAGGTTTTCCAGATATAGTAGTCCAGAAGCTACAAGTGCAACTCAGGAGTATTTAAAAATCGCATTGGATAACAATTTAAGTTTAACTCAAATGTCTTTAGCATTTGTAAACCAGCAGTCCTTTGTTACTAGTAATATTATTGGAGCTACAAACCTTAAACAACTTGAAGAAAACATCTCAAGTATTAATATTACATTAAATGATGAAATATTAGATAAAATAAATGATGTTCACTCAAGAATACCTAACCCGTCGCCATAAAAAAAAGCCCTATTTTTCAATAGAGCTTTTTTGATTATAATTTAATATTTTTACCATCTTTATCGGTAAAATGATACTCTAAATAAGTATAAGCATCTCTTGGATTAACTTTAATCCACTGCTTATACTGCCAAATCCATTTGTTTTTAATAGAGAAGAAACCTTCATTAAGAAAGGCAGCAATAAACGGATGAGCGTTTAATCTCACGTTTTTATGACCTTTTTTTAATATTAGTTCTAAATCTTCTGCAATTTTTCTAACAATAAGAATTGGAGCTTCAATTTCTGCTCCATTTTTATTATTTGGATTTTGCTCTCTTGTTTTTATAGTCATTTCAGGTCTAACTCTTTGTCTAGTAATTTGAATTAATCCAAATTTACTTGGAGGAAGAATTTTGTGTTTAGCCCTGTCATCCTGCATTTCATCTTTTAAGTGATCGAATAGCTTTTTTCTGTTTTCTGCAGATCCTAAATCTATAAAATCTACTACTATTATTCCTCCCATATCTCGGAGTCTTAATTGTCTAGCGATTTCAGTTGCAGCTATTAAATTTACTTCAAGAGCAGTATCTTCTTGATTATTTGATTTACTTGATCTGTTTCCACTATTTACATCTACTACATGTAGTGCCTCGGTGTGTTCTATAACTAAATATGCTCCTTTAGCCATCGATACATTTTGTCCAAAAGAAGTTTTTATTTGTCTTTCAACTCCGTATTTTTCAAAAATTGGAGACTCTTCTTTATGTAATTTAACTATGGACTCTTTATTTGGTGCAATTTCTTGCACGTAATCTTTTAATTGATAATAAAGAGTTTCGTCGTCTACTACAATTGAAGTAAACGTATCATTAAATAAATCTCTTAATATTAAAGAAGACTTATTCATTTCATCAAGTACTTTACTTGGGTAAGTTGCTCTTTGCAATTTTTTACACATTGTAATCCATTTGTCATGCAATGTTTGCAAATCCTTGTCTAGTTCAGCTACTTTTTTACCTTGTGCTACAGTTCTGATAATAACTCCAAAACCTTTTGGAGCTATACTTTTCACCAATCTTTTTAATCTATTTTTCTCTTCATTAGATTCTATCTTTTGAGAGACTGAAATTCGATCGGAAAAGGGTACTAAAACTAAATATCTTCCAGCTATTGATAGCTCGGAACTAATTCTAGGTCCTTTTGTCGAAATTGGTTCTTTTATAATTTGTACTAATACAGTCTGATTAGGTTTTATAGCTTCAGCTATACTGCCGTTTTTGTCAATTTCTTTTTCAAATGTAATATTTTCAATTGAGTAATCTTTTAATTTACCAGAGATAATACCTTTGATAAATTTTAAATATGTTGGCAATTTAGGACCTAAATCGTGGTAGTGTAAAAACCCGTCTTTGTGGTACCCAACATTTACAAAAGCAGCATTTAATCCAGGAATAGATTTCCTTATTTTGGCAATAAAAACATCACCAACACTATATTTACTACTTTCTTTGTCTTTTTGAAACTCAACTAATTTTCCATCTTTAAGTAATGCAAAATCAACAATATTTGAACTAGAACGTATTATTAGTTCTTTATTCATAAAGTTATTTTTTATTTATGCTTAGCATAAACTGATTATTAAATTTAATGTAAGTCGACAAACTCATGAATACGAAATTAGTTATCGTAAATTGTACATGAATTTTTTTTCAATGAACTTGAATAGAAAGAATAATTAATTATTTTTTCTTGTGACGATTAGCTCTACGTCTTTTTTTACGTTTATGCGTAGCTACCTTATGTCTTTTTCTTTTTTTACCACTTGGCATAAATTTGATTTTTTAAATTAATATTTATAAGATAAATTATTTAACCTGAACTTTTGATTTCACTCCTTCTAAAAATGTTTTAGCAGGTTTAAAAGCAGGGATATTATGAGCAGGTATTTTAATTGTAGTATTTTTAGATATATTTCTTCCAGTTTTTTCAGCTCTAGTTTTTACAACAAAACTTCCAAAACCTCTTAAATATACGTTTTCACCGTTTTCTAGAGAAGTAATTACTTCTTTCATGAACGATTCTACGGTTGCTTGAATATCTGCTTTTTCAATTCCCAGTTTTTGAGAAACATTAGATACAATTTCAGCTTTTGTCATTTATTTTATCTGTTTTTTTTATGTTTTTTCAACGCCAGCAAATATATGTATTTTATATTCAATATTTCAAGCCTATTTAACTTAATTTATTGATAATAAACTTTATTTTTACCCACAATCTTCTCAATACATGAATTTTACCACTCAAATTAATAATTGGTATTATGTAAATAAAAGGAATCTTCCGTGGAGAATGAATAAAGACCCTTACTCTGTATGGCTTTCTGAAATCATACTCCAGCAAACAAAAATACAGCAAGGACTTCCCTATTATTCACTTTTCATAGAGCGCTATCCGAATGTAACTTCTCTTTCTGAGGCAAACGAACAAGATATTTTAAAACTATGGGAAGGTTTAGGCTATTATTCTAGAGCAAGAAACTTACATAAAACTGCAAAAATCATTGTAAGTGATTACAATGGAATCTTTCCTACAACTTATTCTGAACTGCTTAATCTTCCTGGTATCGGTAAATACACCGCGAGTGCAGTTTCCTCAATCTGTTTTGAAGAAAAAAAAGCTGTGCTAGATGGAAATGTTTTTAGATTACTTTCACGCTATTTTAACATTGATACACCTATTAATTCCTCTTTAGGTATTAAATCTTTTGAGAAATTATCTTTTGAGTTATTACCAAAAGTTAATATTGGTGATCATAATCAAGCTTTAATGGACTTTGGTTCTACTATTTGTAAACCCAAGCTTGCTAATTGCGATGTTTGTGTTTTACAAGACGGATGTAGTGCCCATTCTAATAATAAAATATATTTGTTACCTGTAAAGACAAAAAAAACTAAAGTGAAAATTCTGCACTTTAATTTTTTAATTTTCATTTCTAGTGATAATCAAACTATTATTGAGAAAAGAGATGAAAAGGGCATTTGGCAAAAACTTTTTCAGTTTCCGCTAGTACAATCTGATGAGGAATTAAATAATAGTAATTTTTTTAACAATCCTCAAATAGCAAAAAAGCTTCAATTATCTGATTATAAAGTTAAATTAATAAATAATAAACCTCAACTCCATTTGTTGAGTCACCGTAAGTTGTTTATTAAATTTTGGGAAATAAAATCCAGTAATTTAATTAAAGATTCTATCGCTATTAAAAATTTAGATAATTATCCTTTCCCTATTGTATTAAGTAGATTTATTAAGTCGTATTTTTGAACGATTAAATAATATTTCCTTAAATTTAAATAAAAACATGACCGGCACATTAAATAAAGTAATACTAATTGGACATTTAGGAGACGATGTTAAAATTCACAATTTTGAAGGTGGTGGGTGTATAGGTAGATTTCCCCTTGCTACAAACGAATCATATACAAACAAACAAACAAATGAAAAAGTCACTAATACAGAGTGGCATAATATTGTAGTTCGTAACAAAGCGGCAGAAATTTGTCAAAAATATTTATCTAAAGGGGATAAAGTATATGTTGAAGGAAGAATTAAAACTCGCAAATGGCAAGATGACAAAGGAATTGACAGATACTCAACAGAAATTAATTGTCAAGAATTTACTTTTCTAAATACCAAAAACGAGACCAGTAGTTCTAATACAACTGCTGATACTAATGTTAGTACTCAACCGACTACTAATTCACCTGAAGTAAATGACGATTTACCGTTTTAATTAAATTTTTATTTATTGAATGATCCTCTAATATATTACAGTTTAACACTAGTAATCCTCCTTGTTTTTTCAGGTCTTATTTCTGGTTCTGAGGTAGCTTTGTTTTCTTTATCAAAATCTCAGATTCAAAGCCAAAGAAACTCCAGCTATATAGAATTTATTAAAAAACTATTATCAAACCCTAACAAATTACTTGCAACTATTTTAGTAGCTAATAATTTTATTAATATTGCTATAGTTATTTTATTTACACAGATAGGAAGTTTTTTATTTGAAAGTATTGAATCAACTGTCTTAAAATTTATTTTAGAAGTTATATTAGCTACTTTCTTAATTTTATTATTTGGTGAAATATTACCTAAAATTTATGCCAGTAGAAATAACCTTGCGTTTTCAAAGTTTGTTATCTATCCACTATTATTATTAGATATTATTCTTACTCCTTTTAGCTCTCCAATGCAAAAGCTATCTAATTTTATTAAAGATAAATTGAGCTTTAAAAAAGCTAATATTGATCTTGACCAACTCTCATATGCTTTAGATTTAACTAGCCCGGGTGAAACAACAAAGCAAGAGCATAAAATATTAAAAGGAATTCTATCTTTTGGTAATACAGAAACAAGAGAAGTAATGCGTCCTAGGATTGATATTTACGCATTTAGCAATACTCTAAATTATGAACAGATTTTAAAAAATATTGTTAAAAATAGTTTTTCAAGAATTCCAATCTATAAAGATGATTTGGATAATATTATTGGAATATTATATGTTAAAGATTTATTGCCTTTTTTAGATAAAAAAGAATTCAATTGGTTATCAATTTTAAGAAAACCATTTTTTATTCCAGAAAATAAAAAACTTGATGATTTAATGCAGGAATTTCAAGAAAAAAAAATTCATCTAGCTATTGTTGTTGATGAATATGGCGGCACTTCTGGAGTGATTTCTCTGGAAGACGTAATTGAAGAAATTGTTGGAGATATTTCTGATGAATTTGATGATGATAGTTTATTATTTTCCAAACTTGATAACTCAAATTATATTTTTGAAGGTAAAACATCTATGAAAGATTTTTATAAAATATTAAATATCGACCCTAAACCTTTTGATACTTTTAAAGGAGATTCAGAAACTATCGCTGGATTTATTTTAGAGATTTCTCAAAGTTTTCCAAAAATAAATAGTAAGGTAATTTTTGAAAATTATACTTTTACAATTGAGTCTGTAGATAAAAAACGAATTAAGCAAGTAAAAGTCACTATTACATGAACATTAAGTTAAGTTATTATTTACTTATTATTTTTTTTTTAAGTTCATGTGAAAGCATAGATTTACCTAAACCTAATGCGTATTTAAGTCTAGATTTCCCAGAACCTAATTATTCAAAAATAAAATTTGATAATACAAATATAAGTTTAGAAGTTAATAGTGCAAAAACCTCTCTTTTTGATAATACGTCTGAAAGTAATAGCGAGTTGTTGTTATCTAAAACCTTAAGCTATCCATTAATTAAAGCTGAAATTTTATTAGAATATTTTAAATTAAATAAATCTAATAACTTGAACGATAGATTAAAATACCTCAGTGATTTTACATCTATACATTTAAAAAAATCTTTAAACCCTCCAACAGTTCAGGAGTTTGTTGATGAGAAGAAAAAAGTATTTGCATCTATAATTAATATTAAAGGAGATATTACCTCTCCGTATCAGTTTTATGCTACTGATAGTACTAATAATCTTATAATTGGAATTTTAAATTTAAAATCTAATACTAAATATGATTCGGTTTTACCTGCTTTAAATTATCTTAAAAATGATATTTATCATTTGATTGAATCCTTAAACTGGAATGTTAATAATTGAATATGAGGTTAGAAAAAAAATGGGTATATCTTATCGCTTTGTCACTAATATGGGGGAGTTCATTTATCTTAATCAAAAAAAGTTTAATTGGGTTATCTCCTCTGCAGGTTGGCTCTTTGAGAATTGTATTTTCATCAATAATGATTTTTTTAATAGCATTTAACAAAATTAAGACTATCCAAAAGGATAAATGGAAATGGATAGCAGTTTCAGCAATTATAGGTACGTTTCTACCTGCGTTTTTATTTGCATTTGCAGAAACTCAAATAGACAGTGCCGTGGCGGCTATATTAAACTCACTCGTTCCAATGAACACAGTTCTTATAGGTTTAGCTGTATTTAAAATATCTACTACTAAAACACAATCTTTAGGAGTAATTATTGGCTTTATAGGGACTTCAGTGTTAATAATTTCTGGCTCTGAGCTAAATCCAGATCAAAATTATTTGTACTCAGGATTAGTAATTATATGCTCTATCTTATATGCTACTAATGTTAATTTGATAAAAAAACATTTGTTTGATGTTAATGCTGTAGCTATTGCTGCTGGTCAGTTCTTTGTTATTTTTGTTCCATCAATAATAGTTTTAGTTTATTCTGGATTTTTCGATTTAGAATTTAGAAACAATGATCTATTATATGATTCATTGTTATACGTATTGCTGTTGTCTTTTTTCGGCACTGCAATGGCAAAAATATTATTCAATAAGTTGATCCAAATATCTTCTCCAGTTTTTGCTTCATCAGTAACGTACTCCATGTTAATTGTTTCTGTATTGTGGGGTTTATTAGACGGTGAACTCTTTAATATTAATCAAGCAGTAGCTACAATTTTAATAATAATTGGAGTTTATTTATCGAACAAAAAAAAGCCCATCGACTAAGATGAGCTTTTTTTAGGTTGATTGTTTTTATTTTTTTAATAGAAGTCTGAGTCTTTTAATGGGGTATTAAATAATACTTCTGTAGTGTTAAATTCAAGTTCTTGACCACCAGCATTTACTAACATAAAGTAAGGGACCATTATTCCATCCACATCTCTATAATCACCAAACTTTGTAGATGAAATATTTTTATTTTCATCTTCTTCTTCCATACTGATTAAAAAACCACTTGCGATACTGTAGTATCTATAAGTAGTTTTATTATTCTTAACCACTTTTACTTTATAAACATCATCACCATCAATTGAGTTAATGCTAACTAGCTCAATTTCATCTTTAGTATAGTATAACTCATCAAAGATTCCTTGAACATTTTTAGCTTCATCTAACTCTTCCTCAGTCATCATCGTTTTTTGCCCTTGTTGCTCCATATATCCTTTTTCGCCACTAAAATTTCTTTTCATAAGAGACATGGTTTGCCCACCCATATCAGCTTTCATTTCAAAAGACACTTTATTAGGCATCATTTGTTTTGAAGTCGCCTCTGGAACAAATGGAGCTCCAGGAATTGTAACACCTGCTTTTGTCATTAGTGTGTTAATTGTGTTAAGTTTACCTTTTCCACCAATAGATTCAATATAATTACTCATTACATCTACTGCAGACATTCCTTCTGGAATAGCTTTATTAAACACTGGTTTAGCAACCGGATTTGCATATTTATCAAAATAATTTATTGCAAATCCAAGCTTCTCTAAATTATCAACAACATCACTTCCCTTTCCAACAATTATGATTCTAGATTTCCCAATTTCAAAAAATCTATTAGCAACTCTTTTAACATCTTCTTGAGTTACAGCATTAATTTTTTCTAAGTATGTTTCATAAAAATCATCAGGAAGATTGTTTAGTTTAATGTTTAAGGCATATCCAGCAACAGTTTGCGGGCTTTCCAGTCTCATTATAAAATTACCAACATACTTAGCTTTTGCATTTTTTAGAAGTTCTTGATCTACAAGTTCGGTTCTAATTCTCACGATTTCATTTACTATTTGAGTGACCGCACTGTCAGTTACCATGTTTCTAACTTTGGCTCCAGCCCTGAACCTGTCAACACCATATCGGTTAGACCCTAAACTAGAGTAAGCTCCGTAAGTATATCCGTTTTCTTCTCTAAGGTTTTTAAATAGATAACCTTCTCCACCACCACCTAAGATATTATTGGTAATTAAGGCAGTAAAATAATCTTCATCATTCATTTTTAAAGCAACATTATTAGTAATTGAAATACTTGATTGTGTTGCTGTTGGCAGGTCTATGAAGTTAACCTCCGACAGTCCAACATTAGCAGTAAGTTCAGGAGTTAAAGACATAATGTTCTTGGCTTTTTTCCATGAAATAAACTTCTCAGATATTGATTTTTTTACTTCTTTATAATTCACATCTCCAATAACTACAATATATGCATTGTTAGGGTTTGTGTATTTTTTTTGAAATTCTAACACATCTGAAAATGTAACATTTTCTAAGGATGCCTCAGTTATAAACTCTCCATAAACATGATTTTTACCATAAGAAAGTGCGTTCCCTAATCTTGCAGATATAGCATCAAGACTTTTCTCATCTGCTTTTAAGCCCTCAATTAATTGCTCTTTTTGTTTATTAAACTCTTCTTCGGTTAAAAGAGGATTAATAATTGCATCTGCCATTAACTCTAGAATTCTATCAGAGTGTTTTGTCAATGAACTTGCAAAACTACTTCCAAAGCCAATATTTACATTTGCACCTAGAAAATCTATTTCTTCGTTAAAATCGTCTTTAGCAATAGTTGTTGTTCCATTTCCTAGCATCGCAGAAATAACTGATAAAACTCCAGCTTTATCACCTTCTAAAATTGGCCCATTATCAATTCTTAAGCTATAGGAAACCCTAGGAAGTTTGTGATCTTCAACAACTAAAACTTTAATACCATTTTTAAGTTTAAATTCTTTAGGAGTTTTAAGAGATATTTTTGGAGTTGGCCCACCTTTTGGCATTATAGATCTATCTAGTTGTGCGTTAGCTCCAAATGATAATAGAAATATTGATATTAATAATATTATTTTATTTTTCATTTTCATTTTTTTTATAATTATTATTCAGCGGTTTCAGGTAAATACTCTATATCGACTCTTTGATTGGAGTTTAGATATTTTTTAGCAACTGCTTGTATTTCTTCTCTAGTTATAGATCTGTAAATATTGATCTGTTCGTTTATAAGATTAACATCACCATAAAGCATGTAATATCTAGCTAAAGAATTTGCAATCCCAGCAATACTTGAATTAGAGTTTACAAATTGATTTTCAAATTTATTTAATAGCTTTTGATAAGATCTTTCAGAAATTAATTCTGTTTGAATTAGAGATATTTCCTCTTCAATTTCATTAATTAAGGTATCAAGAGGTACATCTCCAAGGGGTAGTGCTAGTGTAGCGAAAATACTATAATCCATTTGCCCTAAATTTATAACTTGAGTTTGTAAAGCTTGTTTTTGATCATCAACAAGTTTTTTATAAAGAACAGAGCTCTTTCCATCACTTAAGTAAGTAGAAATCATATTTAAAATATAAGAATCTCTAGATGCAAAACCCGGAGTTCTAAAAGTTGACAGTACCATAGGTATCTGTATGTTTCTATCGTATGCTTTTACTCTTACATTTTCTGTAATTGGTTCTTCTTTTGGAAAATTTCTGACAACTTTATTTCCAGTTGGAACTTCGTCAAAATATTTTCTAACTAGTGCTTCTGTTTTTTCTGAGTCTATATCTCCTGCTACAATTAATACTGCATTGTTAGGTCCGTAAAAAGTTTTATGATAAGCCATAAATTCTTCTAATGTAGCAGCATCTAAATGTTCCATTTTACCAATGTTTTCATCTTTGTATGGGTGAACTTGAAACAAATTTTCATTTAAAACTTTCAATATTTTTCCGTAAGGAGCATCATATCTTTGTCTTTTTTCTTCTTTTACAACTTCATTTTGAGTGTCAACCCCAACTTGATCAATAACTGGATGTAGCATTCTTTCAGACTCAAGCCATAATCCTAACTCTAGTTTGTTTGAAGGAAAAGTTTCATAATAATATGTTCTATCTTGAGAGGTATTAGCGTTAAAGCTACCTCCATTTGCTGGGATGATTTTCATAAACTCACCTCTGCCTATATTTTCTGAACCTTCAAATAAAAGGTGTTCAAAAAAGTGAGCAAATCCAGTTCTTTCTCTATCCCCATCCTTACCGCCAACATCATACATGACCGAAGTTGTTACAACTGGCGCTGAGTTGTCTTGATGTAATATAACATGGAGTCCGTTATCTAGGTCAAATTCTGTAAAATCCACATTCTGAGCAAATAAATTAATATTGCAAAGAGCGGCTACAGAAAACAATAAAAGAATTTTTTTCATTTTTTTTAATTTTAAGTTGTTTGTAAAAATATAATTTTAACTTTATTAAAGTTGTTAAATAATTATTAAAATTAGTTTGGGGGAGAAGCTAAATTACAAAAAAATATATATATGTAAGTTTAGTATGATAATCTGTGTTAGTTTTAAGTCAAAACTTTTGTATGTTAACTTATAAACTTTATATTTGCACTCGTTTTTAAACAAAAAATTAATATAAAAATTAAGCTATGTACGCAATTGTAGAGATAGCAGGGCAACAATTTAAAGTTGTAAAAGACCAAAAATTATTTGTTCATCGCTTAGAAGGTAATGAAGGTTCCAAAGTAACATTTGACAACGTTCTATTGCTTGCTAATGGTGATAAAATATCAGTAGGCGCCCCAGCTATAGACGGAGCTCAAGTAGGAGCTACAGTCTTAAAACATTTTAAAGGCAATAAAGTTATTGTATTTAAAAAGAAAAGAAGAAAAGGTTATAGAGTTAAGAATGGTCATAGACAAGCATTAACTGAAATCTTAATTGAAAATATTTTAACTTCTGGGGCTAAGAAAGCCAAAGCCGTTGAGAAGCCAGTTCAATCTGTTGATAAATCGACAAAAACTGCTGAAAAACCTGTAAAAAAAGAAGTTAAGCCCAAAACTATTGAAAAAGATAATGTAGATTTATCTAAGCAAACTGTTACTGCTCTAAAGGCTATGGCAAAAGCTAAAGGAGTTAAGGGTATTTCGTCAATGAAAAAAGATGATTTAATAAAAGTATTAAGTTAAAAAATTAAAAACTATTAATCATGGCACATAAAAAAGGAGTAGGTAGTTCTAAAAATGGTAGAGAATCAGAATCGAAACGTTTAGGCGTTAAGATATTTGGTGGTCAAGCTGCTATTGCTGGTAATATTCTAGTTAGACAAAGAGGAACTGTCCATAACCCAGGTGAAAATGTTTATGCAGGTAAAGATCATACTCTACACGCAAGGATAGATGGGGTTGTTAAATTTGATAAAAAGAAAAATAATAAGTCTTATGTTTCTATAGTACCATTTGAAGCTTAAAGCTTAATTATAAACTTAATTAAAAAAAAGCCTTTCTAATTTTAGAAAGGCTTTTTTGTTGTTTAACATTTATAGTAATTAGGATTGAAAGGATCTTTTTGCTCAATAACAATATACCTAGCCTGATCTTTTTTGATAGTGTGCAAATGCTTTTTTGTAAAATCTATTTTTAGTATTTTAGTAATCCTAATTGTATATTTGACATGTCAAATAGTTTATTAGTAAAGACAACAAATTCACGTATTATTTTTCTACAATTATATGCCACTTTATAAAAGTTATAGTCCAAATATTTCAACAACTGTTAAGGTTTGGAAGATTTCTGAAAGCTATAAAGAGCTAATTTCCTCAATTTTTTTAAGTAAGTTGTCTCTAAAGAAATTAGAAAATATAAAAAGTGAAAATAAAAAATGTGAATTATTAAGTGTAAGGTACTTGTTATTGGAATTTGGATATTCTGATAAAGATCTCTATTACAATGAATCAGGAAAGCCTTTGTTAATTGATGGCAAAAATATCTCTATTAGCCATTCAACATTGTTTTCAGTTATAATAGTGAGTGATTTAAATATCTCTGTGGATATTGAAAAAGTAAGCGACAAAATTTTAAATGTGTCTGATAAATTTATAGATTATGAATACACTTATTTAAGTGATTTAAATTCTGAAAAAATGAGACTTACCTATATATGGTGTATTAAAGAGTGTATTTATAAGATTTCTCCATCAAAATTGCCTTATATTTTTAAAGATAAGTGCATTGTCTTACCTTTTTCAGTTAACGATTCTTTAGTAGTCTCATGGCTAAAATTTAATGATTTAATTAACTCCTATAATTCTTACCTTCATAACTTTGAAGGATATAACCTTGTTTATTTAACTAAAGAAAAATAATGGATTTTATAATTGATTTTTTTATTAATTCTTATTCGGAAACTTCATTTACCATGATTCTTCTAGAATTTACAGCTTTTGTATTTGGAATTGTAAGTGTAGTTTATGCGCAAAAAGAAAATATTTTAGTCTTCCCAACCGGAATTATATGTACAGTTATCACAGTATATATTCTTTTTGATGCTCAATATTTTGGAGATATGATGATGAATTTATATTATTCATCAATGAGTATTTATGGTTGGTGGAATTGGACTAGACTAAAAAATGATAATTCTACAATTGAAATAACGTATACCAGTTTTAACGAAAGAATTATTGCTCTTGTATTGTTTATTTTAACGATCATAGTAACATATACAGTCTATATATTCAATATTACTACAATAGAATTAGTTAATTATATAGATATTTTTACATCAGGGATATTTTTTGTGGCTATGTGGTTTATGGCTAACAAGAAAATAGAAAATTGGATTTTTTGGATAATTGGTGATCTAATTACAATACCTTTATACTCTTATAGAGGTTTAGGAATGTTATCAATTCAATATTTAATTTTTACAATTTTAGCAATTCAAGGATATAATAAATGGAAAAAGAGCTTAGCCAAGTAAAATCAAACTGTATTAAAATAGTGTTATTTGGCCCTGAGTCGACAGGTAAAACTACTCTTTCTAGACAGTTAGCAAGACACTATAATTCTGTTTGGGTTAGAGAGTTTGCAAGACAGTATCTTCAAAATAAATGGAATAATGAAAGAAAAACTTGTGAACCTTCAGACTTAATTCCAATTGCAACAGGTCAGATTAGCCTCGAAAATGAATTAGCTTCTAAAGCTAATAAAGTTTTGATATGCGATACAGATTTATTAGAGACTAAAGTATATTCAGAAGCGTATTATATTGGAAGTTGCGATCCGTTATTGAAAAAATATGCAATTGAAAACTCGTATAATCTTTACTTGCTAACCTATATTGATATTCCTTGGGAAGCTGACGATTTAAGAGATAAACCAAAGGAAAGATTACAAATGTTTAATGCTTTTGAATCTGAATTAAAAAAGTATAACAAACCTTACGTTATTTTAAAGGGAGACAAAGAAACTAGACTGAAAGAAGCAATTCATCATATTGATAAATTAATTCTAAATAATATCCAATAAATTTTTAGTTAATAATATTACTTTTTACATTTGTACTGTCTCAAAAGGGGTGCTTTTAAGCTGAGATTATACCCATTGAACCTAGAACAGATAATGCTGTTTAGGAATTTGTAACAAACCATTAATTATTTAAAAATAATTGACCCCTTTTTATTTGATAAAAACTTATCATATGAAAAATCTATTATTTCTCTCATTATCAATTTTTACTCTATCAATTTTCTCTCAAGAAAAAACTGTACCTGATGATCTGGAAGTGCAAAATTTAGAAGAAATTCTTGTCTCTTCAATAAGAGTCGATAAAAATGCACCAATCGCCTTTAGTAACGTTTCTAAGGATGATTTAGCTAAAAATAATTTAGGACAGGATCTGCCTATTTTATTAAATTCTTTAACTTCAGTAGTTACAACTTCAGACGCTGGAGCGGGAGTAGGTTATACAGGCATTAGAATTAGAGGGGTGAACGCACAATCAACAAACATAACTATTAATGGAATCCCATATAATGATGCGGAATCTTTAGGTACTTATTGGGTAGATTTACCTGACTTTGCTTCTTCTGTTGAAAACCTTCAAGTACAGCGAGGTGTAGGTACATCTACAAATGGTTCTAGTGCATTTGGAGCTAGCATTAATATACTGACGGATTTAATTTCAGAAAACCCTTACTTTGAAAATGCTAATTCTGTAGGGAGTTACAACACTATAAAAAATACATTTAAATTTAGTACAGGAATACTTAATGATAATTTTGAATTTTCTGGAAGACTTTCTAAAATTGATTCAGATGGATATATAGACAGAGCGAAATCAGATTTAAAATCTTATTTTTTACAAGCAACTTATAAAAAAAGTACAACAATGATTAAGGCCTTAAGTTTTGGTGGCCATGAAATAACTTATCAGGCATGGAACGGAATTGATGGAGCTACTTTAGATAGTGATAGAACTTACAACCCTTCTGGAATGTATATAGACCAATCTGGAAATGTTAAATTTTATAATAACGAAGTTGATAATTATAAACAAGACCACTATCAGTTGCACTGGAGTGAGGTTTTAAATTCAAATTTCACATCTAATTTATCTTTTAACTTAACAAATGGTCTTGGATATTATGAACAATATAAAGAAAACGATAATCAAGATTATATAACTAGAAAATGGCTTGATAATCAGTTTATTGTAGCGAATTATTCTTTGAATTACGAAAGAAACAATATCCGTATGAATTTCGGATCTTCTTACAGTGAGTATGATGGAGATCATTTTGGAAAAGTTATATGGGCTCAAAACACGGCAGGAATTGAGGTTGATGATAAATTTTATGACGGAAATGGTATTAAAAAAGATTTCAGTAATTACTTAAAAACTAACTATCAGTTAAATTCAAATATTTCATTATATGGAGATATTCAAATAAGAAATGTTAAATATAACACATCTGGTAGTACATCAGATATTTTAGATTTTTCAACAAATAAAAGTTACAGTTTCTTTAACCCAAAAGCCGGATTAAATTATACTTTTAATAGTGATAATAATTTATACTTCTCTTTTGCTAGAGCTAATAGAGAGCCAACTAGAAGTGATTTTGAAAACAATGCAGATATTCAGCCAGAACAATTAAATGATTTAGAGCTAGGTTGGAATTATTCAAAAAAGAATTTTCTTATAACCACCAATTTTTATTACATGCAATATAAAAACCAATTGGTTCTTACGGGTTCAATTGATGATGTTGGAAATCCAGTAAGACAAAATAGTGGAGAAAGTCACAGAATTGGATTAGAGTTGGAGTCAAATATCAGAATTTCAAATAAGTTTAGCGTGAATGCTAACTCAAGTTTTAGTCAAAATAAAAATAAAAATTTTGTAACTTCCTTAAATGGTGAATTAGTAAATTTAGGCAGAACTAATATTTCTTTTTCACCCAATCTTATATCATCGATAAACTTAATGTACTCTGCAAGTGAAAATCTTGATTTCTCTTTATTGAGTAAACACGTTGGAGAACAATACATGAGTAATACTGATTCTGAATTTTCAAAACTAGATGCTTATTCAATTTTAGATTTTAATTTTAACTACAATTTTAAAAATTCATTTTTCTTCAATGAAATAACTTTATCTGCCATAGTTAATAATGTATTTGGAACTAAATATGTGTCTAACGGATATTATTATACATATGATGATACTTGGAGTGATCCAAATAGTATAACTACAATTGAAGGAACGGGGTATTACCCTCAAGCAACAACTAACTATCTTATAGGCTTAAAATTTAAACTATAGATTCGAAATAAAAAGATTACTTCCATTTATTTCTACTCTATAAGCTTTTAATCCACATTCTAGAGCTATACCCAAAGATTGCCCTGTAATTAAACTATATGAATTTTCATCAGGGCAATTACATTTACTCTCTAGTCCGGTAATTGTCATTGTGGAACAGGAATTATTTATATGATTTGGATCACCTGCATCCCAAGCTAAATATCCAGTTCCTGAATTTGTTATTATTACACCACCATTACCTATGTTCGGAATTAATACTGAATTACTTATGAAGTTTAACTGGTTGTATTGAGGCAAATTTAAATTAACATCATAATTGACTCCAATGTTAGCTAAATACCTACATTGAGATGAAATCTCATCTTTATCACATGAAAATGTTAAGGGAATTATAAACATTACAAGTATTGTGATTTTTTTCATTTTGTGAAATTACAACAAAAAGATTTTTCATTTAAATATTTTGTATATTTGATTGTATCTCGTGTGAACGAGATTTTTTGTGTTTATATAAGAAGGTTTAATTAATTATAATGTAATGAGTAATATTTCATATTATACTGAAGAAGGATTAAAGAAATTAAGAAATGAATTAAGTCATTTAAAAGATATTGAAAGACCAAGAGCTTCTAATGCCATAGGCGAAGCAAGAGATAAGGGTGATTTGAGTGAAAATGCAGAGTATGATGCTGCAAAAGAAGCTCAAGGGATGTTAGAAATGAAAATATCAAAGCTAGAAGAAACATTGTCTGGAGCTAGAGTAATTGATGAGTCTCAATTAGATAACTCTAAAGTTTTAGTTTTATCTAAGGTTAAAATCAAAAACAAAGCAAATGGTATGGAAATGGCATATACATTGGTTGCAGATGGAGAAGCTGATTTATCATCTGGTAAGTTATCAATCAATTCACCAATTGGTAAAGGGCTATTAGGTAAGTCTCTGGGCGATGAAGCTGAAATTAAAGTTCCTAATGGAACTATTCAATTTGTTATAACTGAAATATCAAGATAGTGGCATCTGTTTTCTCTAAAATAATTTCTAAAGAAATTCCTTGCTATCAAATAGCAGAAGACAAGGACTTTATTGCTTTTTTAGATATCAATCCAAATTCTATTGGTCATTCTCTATGTGTACCTAAAATTGAGACAGATCACTTCTTAGACCTTGATAAAAACATTTATGATAAATTAATGTCCTTTTCAAGAAATGTAGCTTTAGCTATTAAAGAAGTTGTTGAATGTAAAAAAATTGGTATGTCCATTATTGGACTAGAGGTTCCTCATGTTCATGTGCATTTGATACCTATTTCAAATATGGAAGATATGCAGTTTATTAATAAAGTTAAATTAAGTCATGAAGAATTTGAATTGTTAGCAAAAAAAATAAGCACTACCTATATTTTGTTTAATTCAATTTGAATTATAGTCTTCACATTTTTTTCTGAGTATTTTACAAATATTTTACCATTGTGATAATCTTCGATAATCCTTTTTGATAAAGATAACCCAAGACCCCAACCTCGTTTTTTACTAGTATAACCAGGATTAAATATTTTTTTAAACTCGTTTTTGTTTATTCCACTTCCATTATCAGTTACAGAGACCTCTAAGGTTGTTTTTTGCTCAACAATACTAACAATAATATTGCCATCTCCCTTAATTGCATCTACACTATTTTTTATAATATTTTCAATTGTCCAGCTATAAAGTTGTTCGTTAATTAGACAGTTTAAGTTTGTGTCTGTAGATTTGAACTCAATTTTTACTTTACTCGAGAGTCTTGTTTGTAAATAATCTAAGGATTCTTTTGTTAAACTTGATAAATTATATTTTTTTAAAACTGGTTTCGAACCAATTTTATTAAACCGCTCACTTATAATATTTAATCGATCAATATCTTTATTAATTTCTGTAATATAGTTTGGGTCTATATTTTTATTTTTTAAAATCTCAACCCACCCCATTAGAGATGTCAAAGGAGTTCCAATTTGGTGAGCAGTTTCTTTTGCCATTCCTGTCCATAGCATATTAAGGGTAGCACTCTTAGAGCTTTTGTAGTAAAAGTAAATTAATGATATAAATAATAAAATTATTAGGATTAGTGCTAAAGGATAATATTTTAATTTATTTATTACATCAGAATTTCCGTAGTAAAGAGTTTCTATAATTTTATTATCATAAGAAATTTCTATAGGTTTGTTTTCACTTTTAAACTTTCTTATTAGCTTTCCAATTTTAATTGAATCTTTGGGATTTAAATTATTTATATTATTAAATTCAATTTCTCCATTTTTATTCACTTTTATCATAGGAGTCGTCGAGTTGTTTCTCAAAACTTCTAAGGTAAGATTAGAAATATTATCGTCTTCTAAGGATTTAGTTAGTTCTATTTGAGCTAATGACCAAATTTCCATTTTTGCTCTTTCTTCAGTTTTGAATTTTTGAAAAAACAAAAAAGTATTCCATAAAATTATAGTAATTATTACCAGAGACAAGGAAACTAAAACCCAATTAGATATATTGTTTTTTTTATTCAAAACGAAATTTGTAAAATATTTATAAATAAATATAATCTAATTATATCAAACTATAATGACATATAAATGATAAGAAATCTTTAATTTAGTCAATCAAATAAATAAATAATTAATCAATAATCGAAATGGAATTAGAAGGAAAAATTAAAATGATTGGTAATACACAAGCTATTACAGATAGTTTCAAAAAAAGAGAAATAGTAATAACAACAAACGAACAGTACCCTCAGACTATCATGACAGAGTTTGTTCAAGACAAAGTAGATCTTTTGAATAATTATACTACTGGACAAGATGTTAAGATTAGTATTAATATAAGAGGGAGAGAGTGGAAAAATCCAAAGGGCGAGATTAAATACTTTAATTCTATTCAAGGTTGGCGTATTGAAAAATTAAGCGAAGAAGTGGAATCTAGTCAATTGCCACCAGCAGCTCCATTAAATTCATTTGAAACAACAACTGATGTTAATAATGAAGAGCATGATGACTTACCATTTTAAATATGCACATAACAAAACTTATTGAAAATTTTTTTAAAAGGTTTTTACCTTCTCCTTTTATAATTGCTGTATTATTAACTTTTACTACAATTATTCTAGCTGTTATTTTCTCTAGTTTTACCGATACCGATTCTTCTCTTTCATTTTTAGAAATTTTATCCTCCTGGGAAAGAGGTATATGGAATAGTGACTTGTTGGTATTTGCTTATCAAATGATACTAATATTAGTATTAGGTAACATTTTAGTGTTAAGTACCCCTGTAAATAAAGTAATTTTATTAATTGCCAAAAATGCAACTAGTACCGAAAAGGCTGTGGTTATTGTCAGCTTTTCTGTAATGCTAGTTGCTTTTTTTAATTGGGGTTTAGGTCTTATTTTTGGAGCTATTTTAGCTAGAAAAATTGGAGATTACTCTATAGAAAACAACATAGAATTAAACTACCCTTTAGTTGGGGCAGCTGGATATGTAGGGTTGATGGTTTGGCATTCTGGGATAAGTGGTTCAGCTCCTATTAAAGTTGCAGAAGACAATCATTTATTTAGCTTAATGTCTTCTAGGGAAGACTCATATTTATATGAGAATCTTCCAAC
Organism: Flavobacteriaceae bacterium; assembly: GCA_028825365.1. Lineage (GTDB taxonomy): Bacteria > Bacteroidota > Bacteroidia > Flavobacteriales > Flavobacteriaceae > SGZJ01. The sequence continues at coordinate 24,211 of JAPKAF010000005.1, forward strand.
AAGTTTAAATTTCGATTTAACTGTTTTAAGTAATGCTAACCTGATAACATTTTCGGTATTACTAGTTTTAGTGCCGCTTGCTTTTTATTTTTTATCAAAAAACACATCTACTGACAATGCAACTTTAAAAACCCTTGAACTCAATAGCGACCCTTTACCCTTAGTTAAGTTAAGGGGGTTAGAAAATTCAAGATCATTTTCTTTCATTTTTGCAATAGTTTTATTAATAGCTTTTTTTTATCAATATTCAGATCAGTTAACTAAGTTTAAGATAACTCCTAACAGTCTTAACTTTTTTATGCTTGGTCTTTCTATTTTATTACATTCTAATTTTAAATCTTTTTTAAATGCATTAAAATTGTCCATAAATGGAGCTTCAGGTATTTTAATACAATTTCCTTTATATTTTGGAATTATGGGTATTATGAAAGAATCAGGGATGATTATATTTATTTCAGACTTTTTTATTTCTATTTCAAATGAATTTACTCTACCTATATTTACTTTTTTTAGTGCAGCGATAATAAATGTATTTGTTCCTAGTGGGGGTGGTCAATGGGTTATTCAGGGGCCTGTGGTTATTGCAGCTGCCACGGAGTTAAATGTACCTATACAAAAAGTTGTAATGGCGTTAGCTTATGGAGATCAACTTACTAATATGCTTCAGCCATTTTGGGCTTTACCATTACTAGCTATAACTAAATTAAAGGCCAAGGAAATTTTACCATACACACTGATTATTATGCTAGTTGGATTAGTAGTTTTTATTTTAAGTTTAATTGTATTTAAATTTTAATTCATGCTAAGCTCTGATGACTTATTAAATTTTTTAGATAAATCTAATTTTTTAAAAATATTAAAAAATAGATTGTCAAAGGACAAGTATAGTTCGATTACAAAAACCGTTAATTACAATAATCAACTTCTTGAATTACAGTCATCTTTAGTTGATCTCCAAAATTGGATTTATAAAAATAATAAAAAAGTATGCATCATCTTTGAAGGAAGAGATGCAGCTGGAAAAGGAGGTGCGATCAAGAGATTTACTGAGCATTTAAACCCTAGAATTACAAGAGTGGTTGCATTGTCCAAACCTTCAGATAAAGAAAAGGGTCAATGGTATTTTCAGAGGTATATAAAAGAATTACCAAATAATGGAGAGATAGTATTTTTTGATAGAAGTTGGTATAATCGTGCTATAGTAGAACCAGTTATGGGTTTTTGCAATGATGATGAGTATAATATTTTTATGAATCAAGTGAACGATTTTGAAAAAATGATCACCGAAGAAAATATAATATTAATTAAATTTTGGTTTTCAATAACAAAACAAACCCAAAAGCAAAGGTTTAACGTCAGACTATCAAACCCACTCAAACGGTGGAAGTTTAGTATTGTAGATAAAGAAGGTCAAAAAAAATGGGAGATTTACACTACATATAAGAAAAAAATGTTGACTAAGACTAACGGTTCAATAAACCCCTGGACTATTATAAAAAGTGACAATAAGCAAAACTCAAGATTAGAGTCAATTAGACATGTATTATCAATTTTTGAAGATACTATAGATAAAATCACTAAACCTGTTAAGAATTTATAAATGACTAAGTATTCTATAAAAGATTTAAAATTATTAAGTACTAAAAAGGCGTTAGTGCACCTTTTGACCGAGCCGAATACTACAATTTCAAAAACACTGAGGTATGTTAAATATGAGTTTAATTTAAAAAAATTACAGATAGAGCTAATTAAATTACAGAAATGGGTTTCAAATAATGATAAAAAAGTAATTGTGATTTTTGAAGGTAGAGATTCTGCTGGTAAAGGTGGTGCAATAAGAAGAACTATTGAACATCTTAACCCAAGAAAAATCAAAGTCGTAGCATTGCCAAAGCCAACAGAAAATGAAAGAAGCCGTTGGTATTTTCAACGTTATGTGAATCACTTCCCTAGTAAAGGAAATATTGTTTTTTTTGATAGAAGTTGGTATAATAGGGCAGTTGTAGAGCCTGTTAATGGTTTTTGTAGCGAAGCTGAATATTTATCTTTTATGGACCAAGTTAATGATTTCGAAAAAATGATAACTGATTCAAACACCTACTTGATTAAGTTTTATTTTTCTATTTCCAAAGAAGAACAATTGAAGAGGTTTGAAGATATTAAAGACAGCTCTTTAAAAAAATGGAAATATAGTAATGTAGATAGCAAAGCTCAGGAATTATGGAATAAATACACTTATTATAAAGATCAAATGTTCCTTAAGACAAATACAACGAACTCTCCATGGAATATTATAAAAGCGAACAGAAAAACAAATGCTCGAACTGAAGCGATAAATACACTTCTAGAAAAAATTCCTTACGAGAAAGGCATAGATCTAGAATCTGAGGAAGTTATTTTTTAATTTAGACTATTTATAAATTTATCAATTGAAATAGATTTATCAACAGAGTATTCTCCAATTTTAGTTCTTTTTAGCTTAGTCAATGTAGCTCCAGAACTTAACTCTTCACCAAAATCATTTGCTAAAGATCTTATATAAGTTCCTTTGCTGCATTCGACCTCAAAATCTATGTTTGGGATATCAATTTTCAAAATATTAAAACTAAATATTTCGATTTCTCGATCTTCAATTATGACATCCTCGCCGCGTCTTGCTGATTCATAGAGCCTTTTTCCATTTTTTTTGATGGCAGAAAAAATTGGTGGCTTTTGTTTTATTTTACCAATAAATTTTTGGACACTTTTAGTAATTAAATCTTCAGTTACATGGTCTACAGGGAATGTTTTGTTTGGCTCTGTTTCAAGATCATAAGATGGAGTAGTAGTTCCTAAAAGAAAAGTTCCAGTATATTTCTTAGTTTGAATTTGGAACTTAGAAATTTCTTTTGTCATTTTCCCAGTACAAATTATTAATAAACCAGTAGCTAATGGGTCTAAAGTACCCGCATGACCTACTTTGATTTTTTTTAGAGAAAACTTATTTCTAATTAACCATCTAATTTTATTTACAACTTGGAATGAAGTCCAATTTAACGGTTTATCAATTAATAGTAATTTTCCTGAGAGATATTCTTCTTTTGTTGTCAATTTAGATCGGTTATTATGGCTATTGTTCCTACAATAAAACAGTAATATGCAAAATACTTTAGTTTATTCCCTTTCACCAATTTTAACATCCATTTACATGCTAAAATTCCAGTGATAAAGGAGCTTAAAAACCCTATAATAAATATATTTAAATCAATATTACTATAAGAGATTGAATCACTTAAAAAATCCTTAAATATCTTACCAATAATCAAAGGGATAACCATTAAAAAAGAAAACTTTGCAGCATCTATTTTATTTATTCCTAAAATTAATGATGTAGATATTGTTGCGCCAGACCTTGAAATACCTGGTATCATTGCAAAAGCTTGAGAAACTCCGATTACTAAAGAGTTTAGATAACTAATCTCTTTATTATTTTCTTTTGCATTTACCGTTGTTAATAGTAGTATTCCAGTTATAATAAGCATTGATCCCACCAAAAGGATATTACCATTAAATAGCATTTCTAATTCTTTTTCAAAGTATAAACCAACAATTACTGCAGGAACCATTGAAATGAGAATATTTAAAATAAATTTATTTTCTTTGTTGATAGACGGAGCAATCGCTCTTGTCAATAATTCATATATATCTTTTCTGAAAACAACCATGGTGCTTAGAGCTGTTGCAAAGTGAACTACAATTGTAAAGAGTAAGTTTTCAGATGGAATTAAATTACTACCTAAAACATATTTTCCTATTTCTATATGACCACTGGAGGACACAGGCAGAAACTCTGTTAAGCCCTGTATAACCCCTAAAACTAATGCATCAACCTCATCCATTACTTTTCTTGTTTGTTACTTAAAATCGCATAAACCTGTACTCCAAAACCTAGCAGTACTAGTGCTGGAGCGAGTCTTATTCTTCTAAAATTATATATATCTGAACTAAACATGTTAGGATCTTCGCTCCCCCCACCTGACATTAGAATAAATCCAAACGCAATAATAACTAATCCTGATATCATTATTTTATAATTCCTTTTATTAAAAATAAAAGTGCTGTGACCTTCTTCTTTTCTTTTTTTCTCTCCCATGTTTTAGTTATATAATTTTTCAGTATTTAAATTAAGTAGCTTTTGAGTTGCAAAATATGTGCTTACCCAGCTTATTAGTACTCCCAAAAAAGTTATGATTAAAATTAGGTACATAATAAAGATATTATTAATCATATCTATAAATGGTATTTTTTTATCCAAATAGAAAATTGTAGAGTATAATAAAGTAGATGCTATTACAGAGCTACATAGGCCCAAGAAAATATTCTTAATAATAAATGGGCGTCTAATAAATTTTTTTGTTGCTCCCACTAATTGCATTGTCTTAATAGTAAACCTATTTGAATAAATAGCTAGTTTTATGGAGCTATTAATAATTATAACTGAAATAATAAAGAGAATTAATGTTACAGGAAATATCCATAATGTTATTTTCTTCAAATTTGTATTCATCATGCTTACCAAGTCCCTATCATATTGAATATCTTCAATGAAATTATTTTCTTTAATTAAATTTGATATGCTGTCAATTTTTTTTCCTTCAACATACTTAGAAATTAGATTAATATCAAATGAGTTAATCAACGGGTTAAAGCCTAATTGGTTGATAAAATCTTCCCCAAATTCAGTTTTCATTATTGATACAGCTTCTTCTTTTGAAACATATTTTAAATCTTTAACATATGAGGCAGATATTAGTGAGTTTTTTATTTGATTTAAATCAACAGCTTTAGCACTATCTTTTAAATAGATAGACATTGTTAGTGATTCTTTAAAGTTCTTAGAAACGTTTTTAATATTTACTACAGTAAAACATAATAAGCCAAATAAAAACAGAACCATTGAAATACTCACAACTACAGAGACGTAGGAAGAAAGTATTCTACTTTTTTTTAAATTGTCATTATTCTCACTCATATTTTCAAATGTAGTTTAATGTAAAAATAAAGAACTAAATCTATATCTAAAAAGATTTTCTATTATAAGAAGAAAATGTAAATTTGTTAGCACACCTACTATTCAATATTTATGAATTACAATTTTCGAAAAATTGAAAACAAATGGCAAACTAATTGGTCTACTAATAACACCTATAAATCTAACATTGATTTAGATAAACCTAAATTCTATGCTCTTGACATGTTTCCTTACCCTAGTGGAGCTGGACTTCACGTAGGGCATCCACTTGGTTACATTGCTTCAGATATTTATTCTAGATATAAAAAACTAAAAGGCTTTAATGTTTTACATCCCCAAGGTTATGATAGCTTTGGTTTACCAGCAGAGCAATACGCAATTCAAACTGGTCAACACCCTAAAACAACAACTTCTGAGAATATAAATACCTACAGAAAACAACTAGATAAAATAGGGTTTTCATTTGATTGGTCAAGAGAATTAAGAACTAGTGACCCAAATTATTATAAATGGACTCAATGGATATTTATTCAATTATTTAACTCTTGGTATGATTTTAATGCACAAGCGGCTAAAAGTATTGAGGAATTAATTATAATTTTTTCAAACAAAGGAAATAGTAATATTAATACAAGTAATGATACTGAAATTGAATCTTTCACTTCAGCTGATTGGAATCGTTTTTCAGAAGAAAAAAAACAAGAAATATTATTATGTTACAGAATTGCTTATTTGGCTGATTCAGAAGTTAATTGGTGTAGTGAATTAGGCACTGTTTTAGCAAACGACGAAATAGTTAATGGGGTTTCTGAAAGAGGAGGTTATCCAATTGAAAAAAGAAAAATGAAACAGTGGAATATGAGGATTTCATGTTATGCCGATAGACTACTCAACGATTTAGATAAGATTGATTGGAGCTCTTCAATAAAAGAAACTCAAAAAAACTGGATAGGTAAATCTATAGGCTGCTCAGTTTTTTTTAATATAATTGGGTTTGAAGAAATAATTGAAGTATTTACTACGAGACCAGATACTATCTTTGGAGTTAGTTTCATGACTTTAGCACCAGAGCATGAGTTAGTTCATAAGATAGTTACAGCAGATAGAGTTGAAGAGGTAAAAAATTATATTAAAGAAGTAAGTACAAAAAGTGAACGAGATAGAATCTCTAATGTAAAATCGATTACTGGAGTTTTTACCGGAGCATATGCAGAGCATCCCATAACTAAGAATCCTATTGAGATTTGGATTGGTGATTACGTACTTGCGAGTTATGGAACTGGAGCAGTAATGTCAGTTCCGTGTGGGGATCAAAGAGATTATGATTTTGCAAAAAAATATAATGTTGAAATCATAAATATTTTTAAAGATGTCGATATATCAAAGGAGGCTTTTACTAGCAAAGAAAATTTTACATTATCTGGTAGTAGTTTTTTAAATGGATTGGCATATGAACAGGCAAATCAACAAAGTATAGATTATATTGAAGAAAATAATTTTGGAAAGAAAAAGGTTAATTTTAGATTAAGAGATGCTATTTTTTCTAGACAGAGATATTGGGGAGAGCCTTTTCCTGTTTATTACAAAAAAGGACTACCTTATATGATTGAAGAATCCTATTTGCCTTTAAAACTTCCTGAAATTGAAAAATATTTACCAACTAAAGAAGGAGATCCTCCATTAGGTAGAGCTGATGAGTGGGCTTGGGATAGTGTAAATAACAAAATAGTAAATACTACACTAATAAACGAGACTACTATTTTTCCAATAGAACTAAATACAATGCCAGGTTGGGCGGGTAGTTCTTGGTATTTTTTGAGGTATACAAACACTGATGAACCCAATTCCATAGTAAATAATGAAGATCTGTCTTATTGGAAAAATGTTGACTTATATATTGGAGGTAATGAGCACGCGACAGGGCATTTGCTATACTCTAGATTCTGGACTAAGTTTTTATTTGACCGTGGATTCATAGGTTTTGATGAGCCATTTAAAAAACTCATCAATCAAGGTATGATACTCGGTTCTAGCGCTATTATATATAGAGAATCAAAATCTAAAAAGTTTATTTCTAAAGAACTATTGAAAAACCAATTAGTAGATGAAATTCATATTGATGTAAGTTTAATTAATGGTTCTGATGAAGTTGATCTTGCAAGATTAAAATCTTGGCAACCTCAATTTGAAAATGCTGAATTTGATTTTATAAATGACAGATTTAAAGCAGGCAGGAAAGTTGAAAAAATGTCAAAACGATGGTATAATGTAGTAAACCCTGACTTGATATGCGAGCAGTATGGTGCCGATAGTTTAAGGTTATTCGAAATGTTCTTGGGACCTTTAGAACAGTATAAGCCATGGAATACCGCAGGGATTTCAGGTGTACATAATTTCTTGAAAAAATTATGGAAACTATTCATAGATGATGATGGAATTAAAGATTTAGATTCAAAACCCTCTAAAGAAAACTTAAAGACTTTACATACTGTGATTAAAAAAGTTGAAAGTGATATTGAAAATTTCTCATTCAATACTCCAGTTTCAAGTTTTATGATTGCTGTTAACGAATTAACAACACAAAAATGTTCGAGTATAGAAATCTTAAAGCCTTTGTTAATTATATTATCTCCTTATGTACCTCATATTTGTGAAGAATTATGGGAAAAAACCGGAAATCGTGAGTCAATTACTAAAGAGTCCTATCCTGTTTTTGACTCTAAGATGTTAATAGAGTCCTCTAAAACTTATCCAATTTCTATAAATGGTAAAGTAAGGTTAAAATTAGAGTTGTCACTTGATTTAAATAAGCAAGAAATAGAGGAAATTGTTCTAGCTAATTCTGATGTTTTAATAAAACTTGAAAATAAGACTCCAAAAAGAGTTATAGTTATACCTGGAAAAATTATAAATATAGTATTATGATAATTATATTACTATTGATTGATTTTATTTTACTGGGAATTGCTTATTGCATGAATCCGAAAAACGCTAAATATTTGCTCTCTGGATATAACACTATGTCTGACAAAGAAAGAGATAGTTTTGATATTATTAACTATTTGAAGTTTATGAAGAGTTTTTTCATTAAAATTTCTATTTATTCTACAATGTTATTTGTGTTTTGTGACTACCTATATGGTGAAGAAACAGCAGCCGTTGTTTGGGCTATATCACTTACTGTACCATGGCCGTATTTTATAATTAAATCACAAAAATTTTATTTTAAATAGCAATTTGTCTATGGATTTGCTGGTCCAATGAAATATAAGTTTCTGTTCTAGAAACTCCTTTAATAACTTGAATTTTCTTGTTTAATATTTGCATTAAATTTTCATTATCAACACATAATATTTTAGTTAAGATACTCCAATTCCCTGTTGTATAATGACATTCGATAACTTCAGGTATTTTTTTTAATTCGCGGACTACTTCTGCATTATCAGCTGCTTTTTCTAAATAAATACCAATAAATGCCATAGTTTTATAGCCAAGAATTTTTGGGTTAATTATAATTTCAGAACCTTCAATTAATTTCGAATTTTCTAGTTTTCTTAGTCTTTGGTGTATAGCAGCACCTGAAACTCCAATTTTTTTTGCTATTTCTAAAATAGGAGTTCTGGCATTAGTCATTAGTGATCTGATAATTTCTTTATCTATACCGTCAATTTTTATTATGTTGTTTATGTTTTTCATTAAGTTTAATCAAATTTTAAGTTAGTTGTAACCCTGATAAGGCACCTCATGTTCTTTAAATTCTATTCCGTAATCTTGTAATTCTTTTAGTATCGGATTATAGATATTTTTATTTATAGGTAATTGTACACCAACAGCTTTTATCTCAGAGTTCAAAATTGCTACTGTTGCAATAGCTAAAGGAAGTCCAACTGTTTTCGCCATTGCAGTATATGTTTGATCCTTTCCAGTACATATCATGTTTGATTCAATTTGATATTTTTTATTATTTAATTCATATCCAAACTTATGACACATAACTATCATGTCTTTGTCATTAACTTCTAGTGACCAACTCTCAGATAGTATAAATTCTAGTATTTGAGCAGGACTAGCGTTTTTTAAAGTAATAGTTTTTTGAGTACTAAATATGTCTAATTCAAGAAGTTTGTCCCATATAAGATCATTTTGACTAATTTTCAATAATTGACTTAACTTTAATTCAATTGAATCTGTTGGATGATAAGGTAAAAATAAATTTATAAATTCACTAAATTTCATATTTTCACTTTTCTCTATAGTGTAACTATCATCTGTTATTCCCAGTTGAACAAATACGTCCCATGCTTCACTAAATCCAACCTTTCTTATAGTTCCTCTATAAAGAGTTTTGATATCTTTTAAACCATATATTTCTCTATATTTTAAGGAGTCTCTATTTGCATAGGCTTCAAAACTCCCATGATTTTCTATTTTTAACTCTTCGGTCCTTCTAAAGAGTTTACTATAAGGAATATATTTATAAGACCCTTCTTGAATAAATTTTGCAGGACTCCCTTGACCAGCTAGGACAACATTTCTTGGATTCCATGTGAATTTATAGTTCCATAAATTATTATCAGATTCAGGAGCAATTAACCCTCCTGTAAAAGATTCAAATAAAATCACTTTTCCACCTTTTTCCTTTATTTGATCTATAACTTTCATTGCACTCATGTGATCAATACCAGGATCTAACCCAATTTCATTCATAATTACAATACCCTTACTTACTGCCTGTTCGTTTAGAGCAAGCATCTCATCGCTTATATAAGATGCTGTAAGCATATTCTTGCTGTGATTAATGCAGTCTTTAGCAATCATTATGTGAAAGCTAGCAGGAAGCATTGAAATAACGATATCAGAGTTAATAATTTCTTTTTCTCTAGAGTCATCATCAAAAACATCTAGCTCAACAGCTTTAGAACTAGAGTGATTATTTAATAATATTTTTGCATTTGTTATATCTTTATCTGCAATTGTTATAAATAAACTTTCTTTTTTTGATTTATCTAACAGGTACTTAATCAAATATGAAGAAGATTTTCCTGAGCCTATAATTAGTACTTTTCTCATGTATATAAATTGTTAGATTATAAATTTAATAATTTAATTATTAAGGCTTGTAGGTATATTAAATTACTTAATAAATTCTTACATTTGGACGAATACATTTAAACTAAATAAATGAATTTAGACAAATACGGATTATCAAAATCTAATTGTTTCTATCAAACTCCGATAGATAAATTACAGCAAATTATAGTTGACAAAAAACAAGGCTTTATAGTAGATTCGGGTGCTTTGGCAATAAGTACTGGTAAATTTACTGGAAGATCTCCAAAAGATAGATATATAGTAAGAGATAAAATCACTAATGATAAGGTGTGGTGGGGAGATATCAATATTCCAATCGAAGAGTCTTATTTTGATAAATTACATTTAAAATTGATAAATTACTTATCGAAAAAAGATGTTTTTGTTAGGGACAGTTATGTTTGTTCTTTAAAGACTTCAAGATTAAATATCCGAACTATTTGTGAATTACCAAGTAGTGATTTCTTTGCGAATAATATGTTTTTGAGACTAGATGAAAATTCTATTGAGGATTTTCAAGAAGACTGGTTAGTTATTAATGCTCCAGGATTTAAAGCAAGTCCTGCAGAAGATGGCACGAGAAGCAAAAACTTTGCTATTATCAATTTTTCTAAAAAAACTGTAATTATTGGTGGTACTGGTTATACCGGTGAAATAAAAAAATCTATTTTTTCTGTTTTGAATTTCCTTCTTCCAGTTAATCAAGATATTTTACCTATGCACTGTAGTGCTAATGTTGGTAAAAATGAAGATACTGCCATTTTTTTCGGTCTATCTGGTACAGGAAAAACTACACTTTCAGCAGATTCAACTAGACAATTAATTGGAGATGATGAGCATGGCTGGAGTAAAGAACATAAAATTTTTAATTTTGAAGGAGGTTGTTATGCGAAAGTTATTAATTTAAATAAAGAAAATGAACCTGATATTTATAATGCCATAAAAAAAGGCTCTCTTTTAGAAAATATTATTGCTGATAAAAATGGTAAAGTTGATTTTAAAGATGTTTCAATTACTCAAAATACCAGAGTAAGTTACCCTATTAACTTTATTGAAAACATAAGAAAATCTTCAATTGGAGATACACCTGAAAACATATTTTTCTTAACTGCGGATGCCTTTGGTGTTTTACCCCCAATATCTAAGTTAACTCCAAGCCAAGCAGCATATCATTTTATTTCTGGTTACACAAGTAAAGTTGCTGGAACAGAAGATGGTGTAGTAGAACCACAGCCTTCTTTTTCTGCATGTTTTGGAGCTCCTTTTATGCCATTACACCCTACGGAATATGCAAAAATGTTGATAAAAAAAATAAATGAATCGGGAGTGACAGTCTGGTTAGTAAATACTGGATGGACAGGAGGACCTTATGGAATTGGAAAAAGAATGGAATTAAAATATACTAGAGCTATGATTAATGCTGCTTTAAGCGGAGATCTAGAAGAGGCTAATAAAAACAATTATCACACACATTCAGTTTTCAATTTAAACCAACCTAGAGTTTGTCCAAATGTACCTACATCAGTTTTAAGTCCAAGAATGACTTGGAATGATGATGTTAATTATTATAAGACCGCTTATAATTTAGCAAATTCATTTATAAATAACTTTAAGCAATTTGAATCTTACTCAAATAAAGAGATATTATCAGGAGCTCCCAACGGAAAGAAATAGATATTGTTTACTTTTTGTTTGCTTTTTTGATATAATCTTCTAGTGCCATTGTCATTGAAGGGAATTTTTTTGATGGCGCAGAAATGTCTACTTTAAGACCATTATCCTCACATGTCTTTTTTGTAATAGCTCCAAATGCAGCTATTCTTGTGTTGTTTTGTTTAAAATCAGGATAATTGTGTAATAACGATTCAATACCTGTTGGGCTGAAAAACACCAAAATATCATAAGAAACATCTGCTAAATGAGACAAATCACTAATCACAGTTCTGTAAAATACTGCTTCTCTCCAGTTTATGTCCAATTCATTTAGTAGAATAGGTACTTCAGCTTTTAACTTATCAGTTGTAGGAAGAAGAAATCTTTCTGTATCATGCTTTTTTATTAAAGGACATAAATCTTCAAATTTTCTTAATCCAACATAAATTTTTCTTTTTCTGTATACTACATGATTTTGCAAATAAAGAGCTACTACTTCAGATTGACAAAAGTACTTCATTGAATCTGGAACTTTATACCTCATTTTATCACATACCCTAAAATAATGATCTACGGCATATCTGCTGGTTAGTATAATAGCAGTAAACATAGTTAAATCTATTTTTTGCAATCTAACTTCTTTTACAGTAACGGGCATCACATGAATGAAAGGCTCAAAATCTATTTTTATCTTTTGACTTTTTTCTAGTTCAAAAAAAGGAGAATGTGGTACTGTAGGTTTAGTTTGAGAGACAAGAATATTTTTAACTTTCATATAGTATACCTTTAGAATGAAACTACACTATCTTATTTATAATAAATAAAATTGGCAGAATTTCAAGAGTGCAAAGATACAAAATAAAATAAAACATGTTTGGTAATACTAAATTATCATTTAACCTTACTGCTTTGTAAAGGCCAATGATATATAAAATGATAATAATAATTGTACTGATTTTTAAAAATGCTAAAGAGTTTGGGAAAGTGTAAATAGTTAGTGAGTTCAAAAGAATTATAATTATTCCAATTAACTTATTGAAGCTATTTCTTTGCTTGTTAAATGTGGTAACAAACTTATCTATCTTAAAGGACCATCCAATCACTATTTCCAATAAATACTTCGAGTAAATAAATAATATAAAATATAGTAAAGTCTTTAAATATAAGAATATTTCAAATCCAATATTTCCAAATGTGTTATAAAAGTAGAGTATGCTTATGAATAGACTGGAAGAAATGATAAAGTTTGTATTTAGTAAGCTATTAAAACTACTTAAATAATTATTTTCATTTGAGTTAAATTTGATAAATGAATTATTTAAATATATCTGAAGAAAGTAATTGAATTTTGAGTTATTTAATGATTTGGCAATTGTTATTAATAGAATATTTATTAAAATAATAATTGTGAATCCATCAAATAATATATAATCTCTAATCATTTTGGCTAAATTAGGAAGAATATTATACAAAAATAATCTACTAAATAACTATTTTTACTAAAATTATATATTCATGAAGGATGTTTTAGTTATAATCCCAACATATAATGAAATTGAAAATATTGATAATATAATTATTTCAACATTTGATTTATACTCAGATATAAATATTTTAATTGTTGACGATAACTCTCCAGATTTTACTTTTAAAAAAGTTCAAGAATTACAAACAAGATTTAAAGGACAATTGTCTTTATTAAAAAGATCAAAAAAAGAGGGCTTAGGAACAGCTTATATTGAAGGTTTTAAATGGGCCTTACAAAGAGAGTTTAATTATGTGTTTGAGATGGATGCTGATTTCTCTCATAATCCTAAGGATATTTCGAGGTTGTTAAAACCAATAATTGAAGACAATTATGATGTGTCAATTGGTTCTAGATATATCAATGGGGTTAATGTAGTTAACTGGCCCTTAAGTAGAATTATTTTATCATACACAGCTTCAATATATGTTAGGATTATCACTAATATGCATATAAAAGATTCAACATCCGGCTACATATGTTATAAGAGAACAGTTTTGGAATCTATTAACTTAGATAATATTAAATTTACAGGTTATGCATTTCAGATAGAAATGAAATATAAAGCATATTTGAAAAATTTTAAATTAAAGGAAATACCAATAATTTTTTCTGATAGAAAATATGGTGTTTCAAAATTAAATAGCACAATAATTTCAGAAGCAATTTTTGGAGTAATCGGTATGAGAATAAAACAAATACTTAATATCAAATTTTAGATAATGAATCAGATTTTAATTAAAAATGCGAGAATAATTAATGAAGGTAAAATCATAAAGTCTGATATTTTTATTGAAAATGAAATGATTCAAGAGATCTCTAGTTCTATAAGTTTAAAATCTTCATCTGTACAAATTATAGATGCTGAAAACAACTTTGTAATGCCTGGAATAATTGATGATCAAGTTCACTTTAGAGAGCCAGGACTTACTCATAAAGCTAATATCAAATCAGAATCTAAAGCTGCGGTTGCTGGAGGTATTACTTCGTTTATTGAAATGCCAAATACTTCTCCTCAAGCTACTACAGTTATAGAGTTAGAGAAAAAATTTGATATTGCGTCAAAGGACTCTCATGCTAATTACTCATTTATGTTTGGTGGTACAAATGATAATTTAGATGAGATATTAAAAATAGACAGTAAAAATGTTGCAGCTTTAAAGTTATTTTTAGGTTCCTCTACAGGAAATATGTTAGTCGATGACTTAGATGTTTTAGAGAAAATATTTTCTAAAACAGATATGCTTATCGCTGTTCACTGCGAAGATGAATCTACTATCACGAATAATTTAAAAATATATACTGATAAATACGGAGACGATATTCCAATGAAATTTCATCCTTTAATTAGAAGTAGAGAGGCTTGTTATATTTCCTCATCAAATGCTATAAAATTAGCTAAAAAAACTGGTGCTAGATTACATGTTTTTCATATTTCAACTGCAGAAGAAACTAAGCTTTTCTCTAACAAAAAAAAGTTAAAAGACAAGAAAATTACAGCAGAGGTTTGTATACACCATTTATGGTTCTCTGATTCAGACTATGAAGAGTTTGGTTCAAAAATTAAATGGAACCCAGCAGTTAAAAGTTCAAGTGATAGAGACGCGTTATGGAAAGCATTACTTGATGACAGAATAGATGTAATAGCAACAGATCACGCTCCCCATACAGAAGAAGAAAAAAAATCTAATTATTTAAATTGCCCATCTGGCGGCCCTTTAGTTCAACATGCGTTACCAGCAATGTTAGAAGCATTTCATAATAACAAAATCTCTCTTGAAAAAATTGTTGAAAAAATGTGTCATAATCCAGCTATTCTTTTTCAAATTGAAAAAAGAGGTTTTATTAAAAAAGGGTATTATGCTGATTTAGTTATTTTCAATTTGAATAATCCTTGGACTGTAAATAAAGATAATATACTTTATAAGTGTGGTTGGTCTCCTTTTGAGGGAAAATCTTTTAAGTCTAGAATTTCACACACTATAATAAATGGAAAATTAATATATAATAACTCTTCTTTTGTTAACGATTCAAGGGGTAAAAGACTGACATTTAATAGATGAAAAAACTAAGTTATATACTGATAATTTTTTCTTTGTTTGGTTGTGTGAATAATAGTCTAATTGAAAATCCAACAGTACCTGTAAATCTGATCTCTCAAGAAAAAATGGCAGATATTATTTATGATATGACTCTTATTAGCGTTGCAAAAGGAGTCAATAAAAGCATTCTTGAAAATAATGGAATAATTCCAGAGGAATATATTTTCAAAAAACATTCAATTGATAGTACAATCTTTGCTAAAAATAACGAATACTATTCTTTTGATTTAAAAATATATCAATCTATTTATGACGAAGTAAAAATTAAATTACAAAAAAATAAAAAATCAATCAATGATAGTATTGATATAATAAGAAAATTATCTGGTGAGTTGAGTAAAAAATTAATCAAAGAAAGTAAAATAAATAAAATATCAGTTGATACTATAAAATTTGATAGTATCACGAAAATTAACTTGATTAATACAAATTAGTATTGTAAATTTTTACTTATTTTGTTAAAGCAAATATTAAAAAATAGATGAAAAATTTTATTGATGAAATTAGGTGGAGAGGTTTGATCCATGACGAAATGCCTGGAATTGAAGATCACTTAAGTGATTCGATTAGAGTTTCTTATACCGGTTTTGATCCTACATCAAACTCTCTTCATATAGGTAGTTTAGTGCCTATTATTTTACTAGCTCATTTTCAAAGATCTGGACATAAACCAATTGCTTTAATTGGTGGAGCCACAGGTATGATAGGTGACCCATCAGGAAAATCTGCAGAGAGAAACTTATTAGATGAAGAAACCCTGGTTAATAACCAAACTGCAATAAAACAGCAGTTATCTCAATTTTTAAACTTTGATTCTAAAGAGAAAAACTCAGCTGTTATTTTAAATAATTTTGATTGGATGAATAAATTTTCTTTCTTAGAATTTACACGTGATATTGGTAAGCATATTTCTGTAAACTATATGATGTCTAAAGATTCTGTCAAAAATAGAATATCTTCAGAATCCTCTTCAGGAATGAGTTTCACTGAGTTTACTTACCAGTTAATTCAGGGATATGATTTTTTACATTTGCACAAAAACTATAATTGTACTATTCAAATGGGTGGAAGTGATCAATGGGGTAATATTACAACAGGAACTGAGCTTATTAGAAGAATTGACTCTGGAAAAGGGTATGCTTTAACATGTCCTTTAATCACAAAGTCTGATGGTGCTAAATTTGGCAAATCTGAAACTGGAAATATTTGGCTAGATCCAAATAAGACCTCTGTATATAAATTTTATCAATATTGGTTAAATACTAGTGATGATGATGCTGAAAAGTATATTAAAATATTCACTTTTTTATCTAAAAAAGAAATTAATAATATTGTCATTCTTCATAAAAATGAACCTCATAAAAGACTGATTCAAAAGTCTTTAGCTAAAGAAATAACTACAATTGTTCACTCAGCTAAGTCTTTTTCGCAGGTAGAATTAGCTTCAACTATTCTTTACAGTAAATCTTTTAAAAAAGATATTGAATCGATTGACGAAAACACCTTTTTAGATATATTTGAAGGAGTTCCTTTTGTTGAGTTGCCTAAAAACGAGTTAGTTAAAGGTTTTGATATGATTTCTGTATTATCGTCTAAAACTGAGTTTTTAAAATCAAATTCTGACGCAAGAAGGTCACTCAGTGAAAATTCAATTTCAATAAATAAATCTAAAGTTAAAGAAGATTATTTAGTTGAAAACAAGGACTTAATTAATGATAAATATGTGATAATTAACAAAGGTAAAAGAAGTACTTTCATTATAAAGTTCACATAAGTTTATTCCAACAAATTACAACCACGTATATCAGAATTGTCAAATCTGCCAAGTATTTCAAACTTACCGTCATCACTTTTTTTACCCAAATCTTCTGTTGCAATAAAAGAACACGAATTAATATTTGCTAAATCAATTACATTAACTCCGCCGGTTACTCCATTTTTTTTAAAGGATAAGGCGTCTTGAGGTTCTCTAATGTAAATCTTCATCCATGGTGGGCATTGAAAAACTCCATCGCTAACCGAGTATGCCTGAGAGAGAAGTTCAGTCATCCCATATTCACTACAAATTAAGTTACTTTTAAAACCTTTTATTAATTTTGAATGCAGTTCATTTCTTATCATTTCTTTCCTTCTACCTTTCATCCCACCTGTTTCAATTATAGTAAGGTTAGGTAACTCAAAATTGAACTGTTCAATTAAATTTAATAAGGCATATGTAACACCAATTAGAATAACTTTTTCATTTTTTAATTCTAGTAATTTTTCTTTTAACTCTACATAATTATTTAGATAGAAGCTACTATTTTTTTTCTTTGTTTTTTTTATTAATTTATCCACCATATATATTAATGATGAATTTTTGTTCTCTAGATAAGAAGGGAGTAGGGCTAAAATAGTGTAGTCTTTTATGTCTCCAAAAAAGCATTTAAATGAATTCTCGAAACTTGACTCATATAGGTCTAAGTCTGTAATGTGATGTATGCTTAAATTACTATTAGTCGTTCCACTACTAATAAATCTTTCCTCAACCCCTTCATTAGAACTTAATACTTTATGCGATTTAAAAAACCTTATTGGTAAAAAAGGTATTTGATCTGAACTAGTAACATCCGAAGGAGTTTTGTTCATTAAATCACAAAATGATCTGTAAACATCATTATTGTGAAATTGAAACTTGAAGACTTCAATTGCCATTGACTCAAACTGCTCATCGCTATTTATTTTAAAAATATTTTTAGAATCTATCATACACCCAAAAGTATTTAAAATTAAAAAAAATCAATATAATTTTTGCTACTTTTTTAAAAAATCAGCTAATATTTTCAATTAATAATTTAAATTTATAAAAAATTTTAGTTTATATATTTGTGAAAAATTAAATGTAATAATTTGAATGAAGTTTATAAAATATTACTCGTTGACGATGAGCCTGACATCTTAGAAATCATTTCTTACCCGCTTGAATGTGCTGGTTATCAAGTATGTAAAGCTAAAAATGGTCGTCAAGCTATTGAAATGGCCGAGAAAGAAAATCCAGATTTAATAATTATGGACTTAATGATGCCTGAAATGAATGGAATTGAGGCTTGTAAGCATATTAGAAAATCTAATAATTTAAAAAACGTAATTATTACTTTTTTATCCGCTAGATCAGAGGACTTTTCTCTAATAGCTGGTTTTGATGCTGGTGCTGATGATTATATAACAAAACCTATCCAGCCAAAAATATTATTAAGTAAGGTTAAATCTTTACTTAGAAGAACAAAATCAGATATTAGTCAACAGATTATTTATCACAATAATTTAATTATTGATAGATCAAAATATTCTGTTAAACTTAAAGGTATTGATATTTCGTTACCAAGAAAGGAGTTTGAATTGCTATATTTGTTAACATCAAGCCCTAATAAAGTTTTCACAAGGGATAAGATTTTAGATGTTGTTTGGGGTAGTGATGTTATAGTTGGAGATAGAACTATTGATGTACATATCAGAAAACTCAGAGAAAAAATCGGAGACTCTTTTTTTAAAACTATTAAAGGGGTCGGTTATAAGTTTGTAAGCTAATGTCCTTTAAATTTAAAAACTCTTATTCTTTTGCAATTAAAACATCTTTTGCAATTTCTTCAATTATACTTCTTATAGTAGGAGCTATTCTCTTTCTGTATTCTTTATTAAATCAATATTACTTTCAACTTGGTTTACTTGTAACTTTAATTTTCATAATCTCTTTTTTAATAATTCAGTCAAGAATTGAAGCTTTTATTTATGTAAAGATTAAAAACCTTTATAAAGATTTAAACATTATTGATTCAATATCTTTATCTAAGCCTAATGTTACTACTGATATGAACTCTTTAATGCAAAATATCAATGAGTTTAGTAAAGATAAAAAACTGGAGATTGAAAATTTAAAAGTTCAAGAAGAGTTTAGAAAAGAGTTTATAGGCAATGTAGCACATGAGTTAAAAACTCCAATTTTTACTATCCAAGGATATATTGAGAATCTGATAGACGGTGCCGCGGAAAATGAGTTACTAAGACATAAGTTTTTAAATAGGGCACAAATTAGTGTAGAAAGATTGATTTATATTATAAAGGATTTAGATATGATCACTAAGTTAGAGTCTGGTTCACTTAATTTAGAAGTAAGCAGTTTTGATTTAAATGAACTTATAAAAAATATTTTTGATCAATTGGAAATTCAAGCACAAAAAAAGGAAATTAAATTAATTTTTAACAAAGATTATTCAGAATCTATTTTAGTAAATGCAGATAGGGATAAGATTCATCAAGTTATAACAAACCTTATCATTAACTCTATCAAATATGGAACTTTTAAAGGGACTACAGAAATCAGTTTAGAAAGTTTAACAACTGAGAAATTAATAGTTAGAGTTACAGATAACGGAGAAGGAATTTTGAATGATCACTTGCCTAGACTTTTTGAAAGATTTTATAGAGTTGACCAAAGTGGATCTAGAAAACAAGGAGGGTCTGGTTTGGGCCTTTCAATTGTGAAGCATATAATAGATGCTCATAATGAGAATATATACATTGAATCTAAATTAGGCATTGGAAGTGAGTTTTCTTTTACTTTATCCAAATGTGTAAATTAGTCTACTTTATTTTCTTTTTAAGAATTTATTATTATTTCTTTGCATAAAAATTTGAGGTTTTGGGTAGTAAAAATAAATTAAAAAAATTTAAAGAAAACGACAATTTTAATAATGTCTTTCAACCAACTAGAGAGGAATTACTTTCTAATTCTTTTGAATTTAAGGGAAGTTGGTCTGAAAAAATATTCAATAATAGTAATCCAATTATTTTAGAGTTAGGATGTGGTAAAGGAGAGTACTCAGTAGAACTTGCAAAAAACAATCCTAATATAAATTTTATTGGTATCGACATTAAAGGTGCAAGATTTTGGAGAGGGGCAAAAACCGCAATAGAAAATAAAATTATCAATGTTAAATTTATTAGAGCCCAAATAGAACTTGTAGAATGTCTTTTCGAAAAAAATGAAATATCTGAAATATGGATTACATTTCCAGACCCTCAAATTACTTATAAAAGAACAAAACATAGACTAACCAATTTGGATTTTTTAAATAAATACAAAATAATATTAAATAATGACGGATTTGTAAATCTTAAAACAGATAGTGAATTTTTGCATGGTTACACTCTAGGCCTTTTACAAGCTATGGATGGCGCTGAAATAATATATTCAAATCACGATATTTATAAAAGAGAAGGTAGTCCAAAAGAGGTGACAGATATAAAAACTCATTACGAATCCTTATTTTTAAAAGAAGACAAGCCTATCACATATATTAAATTTAAAATCCAATAACTTGAAGTCTAGTCAAGATAATTTTTTTCAAAAGGTTTATTCGGTAGTTAAATTAATCCCTTATGGAAGAGTTACAAATTACGGGTCCATTGCTAAATACTTAGGTTCTGCAAAAAGTTCAAGAGCTGTAGGCTATGCAATGAATTCTTCACATAATATGTCAGAAATCCCTGCTCATAGAGTTGTTAATAGAGTCGGTTTACTAACTGGAAAGCATCATTTTTTTGGCTCTAATTTAATGAAGGAACTTCTAGAAAATGAGGGGATTTGTATAGTTGATAATAAGGTGTTAAATTTTGATACTTTATACTGGGATCCTAGTATTGAACTATAAGTCTAATACATTTATTAAAATCAAGTTTTCGCACTATATTTGCATAAATAACAATAGACTTTGAAAATTAGTAAAACTGAAATACTTAAAAGACTTCAAGATGCAAATATTGACAATTGTATTTTTGTTAATCTTGTTAATTTTTCTAATGAAATTATTTTAGATGTAAATATTTCTAATCCTACACTTCAGGCTAAGAAAAAAGCTGAATTGGAGATTAAGGAATCTTTAAATTCTGAACTAAGTTCAGGAATTAAAGTAAAAATTAATTTCAAGAAAACTTCTGCTGACAAGCCAATTAAAAAAATAGAATCAAAAAAAATATCGGGAATTAAAAATATTATTGCTATTGCTTCAGGTAAGGGTGGTGTTGGTAAATCTACTGTAACTTCGAACTTATCTGTTTCACTTGCGAAAATGGGATTTAAAGTAGGTCTACTAGATGCAGATATTTATGGTCCTTCTATTCCTATAATGTTTGATATTGTAGACGAAAGGCCAAAATCAGTATTAGTAGATGGTAAAAGTAAAATGGAACCCGTTACTAACTATGGAGTAAAAATACTTTCTATTGGTTTTTTCACTAAACCAGATCAAGCTGTAATATGGAGAGGTCCCATGGCCTCTAAGGCTTTAAACCAAATGATTTTTGATGCTAATTGGGGTGAGTTAGACTTTTTAGTCATAGACTTACCGCCAGGAACTGGAGATATTCATTTAAGTATATTACAAGCATTACCAATTACAGGTGCTGTCATTGTCAGTACTCCTCAAAATGTTGCTTTAGCAGATGCTAAAAAAGGAGTTGCTATGTTTAAACAAGAACTAATCAATGTACCTGTCTTAGGTATTGTAGAAAACATGTCTTATTTTACACCTGAGGAACTTCCAAATAATAAATATTATTTATTTGGAAAAGATGGAGCCAAGAATTTAGCAGAGGATTTAAAGGTTCCCTTTTTAGGCTGTATCCCTATTGAGCAAAGTGTTAGAGAAGCAGGTGATTTTGGAAGACCTGTAGCTATGCAAGAGGATACAGAGGTTAGTAAAGACCTTAAGGTTATTACACGAAAGATTGTCGCTGAAGTAGTCAAAAGAAACAAAGACCTTCCAGATTCAGAAGCAATTAAAATTACAACCATGGCAGGTTGTTCAGCAGTTAACAAATAAATTAATTATTATGTCTGACACTATTAAAGAAAAAATTGAAAATGCCTTAGACGAAATTAGACCATTTCTCCAAAGAGATGGTGGTAATATTTCGCTTATTGAAATCAATAACAGTACTGTTAAGGTCAGGCTAGAAGGAGCTTGTTCTACGTGCAGTATAAATCAAATGACACTAAAGTCAGGAGTTGAAATGACTATAAAAAAACATGCTCCAG
>JAPKAF010000006.1 GCA_028825365.1 Flavobacteriaceae bacterium
CCTGCATAAAAAGAGATTTTTTCTAAATCTTTTTGGAATTCTAAACCTTTCAATGGTCCGTATTCTTCATATTTTTTAAAATCTTTATCAATATCTAGTTCTACAACAATACCTGAATTAGCAAATTTATTATTTCTTTTAGATGGAGACATTCCATTAACTACAACTTCTCCTGCAGCTGTTGCGGCAGGTACAATAAATCCACCTGGACACATGCAAAATGAATAAACTCCTCTATCATTTACTTGATTTACTAAACTATATGCAGCAGCAGGTAGTAATGAATCTCTGTCCGTATCACAATTATATTGAATTTGATCTATAATTTGTTGTGGATGCTCAATTCTAACTCCCATAGCAAACGATTTAGCTTTGATAGATATGTTTTTTTTGTGTAGTAAGTTGTAAATATCTCTCGCGGAATGTCCAGTAGCTAGTATTACCGAGTGGACATTTAGTTCGTCGTTATTTTCTAATCTAATGGCTTTTAGAGTATTGTTAGTTACTACAAAATCAACAACCTTGGTATTAAAATAAATTTCTCCCCCAAACTTAATAATTGTATCACGAATCTTTTGGATTATTTTAGGGAGTTTATTAGTTCCAATATGAGGGTGAGCATCAATTAAAATTTGTTCAGTAGCTCCATAATAAACAAAACTTTCAAATATCTTTCTAACATCTCCTCTTTTCAATGATCTTGTATATAATTTTCCATCAGAGTAGGTTCCAGCTCCCCCTTCTCCAAAACAATAGTTAGAATTTTCATTGACTATGTGTTCTTGATTAATGGCACGTATATCACGTCGTCTTTCTTGTACATTTTTACCACGTTCTAACACGATGGGTTTATATCCTAATTCAATACAACGAAGAGCTGCATACATACCAGCTGGTCCAAAGCCTATAATGTGTACTTCTTTCGCATTTGACACGTCCTTGTAGTCAAAGTTGTATTCAGATTTCTCGTTGATTTCTTCGTTTATATAAACAGCTACTTTGTAATTAAAAATGATGTCTTTTTTACGCGCATCGATAGACTTTCGTAAAATTTTGATTCCAGATATTTCATTTTTGTTAAGGTTTAATTTTTTAGAGGACTTATATAGTAGAATATCTTCTTTGCGCTCCTCAATAAGATTTATACGTAGCTGTATCTCTTTAACCATTATGCTAAAGTATGTAAATTAAAAAATTTAATGTACCAATATAGTTTATTTATTAATCCTCAATAATCACATTGAATTCCTCAAATATTTCAAGTTTCATTTTAATTTCATTTTTAAGTTTTCTTATCTTGCAAAAGATTATACAATATGAACTATAATATACTTTTAATTAATTTTTTTTTAGCTTTTAGCTCTTTTTCTAATGACATTCATGATTCTTTTGAAAATCTTGTTGTTGGAGCAACTATTGGATTAGTGGATTTAAATACTGCAAAATCAAAGTTGTTTTTGAAAGATTTCAAATATTTAACTCCATCTAACGAGGCGAAACAGACTATAGTTCATCCAAATTCTACTACTTGGAATTGGAGCAAAATTGATAAAATGATAGCTTTTGCAAATGAAAATAGTTTAGCCTTAAGAATTCATGGCCCTGTAAGCCCTCAATGTTCTAAATGGGCTAAAAATGATAATAGAACAAAAAAAGAACTTCTAGATAATATGATTGAGTTTATGACAGAATCATGTAAAAAATACAATAATGAACCCGCTATTAAATGGATGGATGTTGTTAATGAGACTGTACTTGCTAATGGTAAATGGTTTGGACCAAAACCAGGAGATAACAAATGGGAAAATCCATGGCTAAAAACTGGTTTTGATGAAAACAATTTCCCATTATATATTCTTAAATCTTTCGAAATAGCCAATGAATTTGCTCCAAATATTAGCTTAGTTTATAATCAAAACGGAGGTATGCAAAAACCTATGTGGAATAAAATCAAACAATCAATCTATTATCTAAGGTCTAAAGGCTTACGAGTTAATGGTATTGGTTGGCAGGGACATTTATTAATGCCTTCTACAAAAGATTTTGTATTAAATATAGATCAAGGAATTAAAGATTTATCTGATCTAATTGATTGGGCTCAAAAGAATAAATTAGATTTTCATGTAACTGAATTAGATTATCTAATTGTTGATAAAAACAATTTAGAAAGTGATTTGTTACATCAAAAAAACATCTATGAAAAAATAATTAAGTTATTAATTGAAAAATCAAATACAGGTTTGGTAACCTTAAATTTTTGGGATGTTGCTGAGAGATATAAAAAAGGTAAGGGATATTTTCAATCAATTTACTCTAAAGATCTTCAACCAAATCCAAGTTATGAATTAATTAAAAATATTTTAAAATAATTAAAAATGAAATCAAAATCAACCGTTTGTCTACTTACATTTTTTAGTGTTTTTACACTTATATCACAAAACAATCTTGAATATAAATTGTATTTAGATAGCTCAAAATCTAATATTGAACGACTTAATGATTTGATGAGTAGAATGACTTTAGAGGACAAAGTTTACCAAATGAATCAATTTGTCGGACTAGATCATATGCGTAAGGCTGAAAAAAACTTATCTCCGGAAGATTTATTAAATAATGATGCTCAAGGATTTTATAAAGGAGTTTTTAGTTCGGATGTTATGAAGATGACTGAAGAAGGTAAAATTGGTTCTTTTTTACATGTATTAACTGCTGAAGAGAGTAATTTATTACAAGAATTATCACAGAAGTCAAGATTAAAAATTCCTATTTTAATTGGAATTGATGCAATACATGGAAATGCTTTGTTTAAAGGAGCCACTGTTTATCCATCTCCAATCACTCTAGCATCTACATGGAATGATCAATACCTTTTTGATGTAGGTAGACAAACTGCATTAGAAATGCGAGCTACAGGCTCTCATTGGGCATTTACTCCAAATATTGATGTGTTAAGAGATCCTAGATGGGGTAGAGTAGGAGAAACTTTTGGAGAAGATCCTTTTATGGTTGGAAATTTAGGGGCCTCTATGATAAAAGGATTTCAATTAAATGATTTTACAGGAACAAATAAAGTTATAGCGTGTGCAAAGCATATGCTTGCAGGAAGTGAGCCAACTAATGGCTTAAATGCTGCTCCAATGGATATTTCATTAAGAACTCTAAAAGAAGTTTATTTACCTCCATATAAAAAAGCAATTGATGCTGGAGTATACTCTATAATGGCAGCACATAATGAATTAAATGGAGTGCCTTGTCACATGAACAGTTGGCTCATGACTGATTTATTTCGAAAAGACTGGGGTTTTGAAGGTTTTTATGTTAGTGATTGGATGGATATTGAAAGAATAGAAACTTTACATCATGTGGCTAATAATTTAAAAGAAGCATCTTATTTAGCAGTAAATGCGGGGATGGATATGCACATGCACGGGGTTGATTTTCCAGAAGCAGTAATTGAGCTTGTTAATGAAGGTAAATTACCAATGTCAAGAATTAATGATGCTTGCTCAAAGATTTTAATGGCTAAGTTTAAATTGGGTTTATTTGAAAATAGATTTGTTGATATTGAAAAGATTCCTGAAAGTATTTTCACAGCGGAACATAGATTTACCGCTTTAGAAACCGCCAGAAAGGGAATTGTGTTACTAAAAAATTCTAATCTACTACCACTAGATAAAGTTAAGAAAGTAAAAAATATTATAGTCACGGGTCCAAATGCGAATAATCAATCAATACTCGGAGACTGGCATGCTGAACAGCCTGATGAAAACGTAACTACTATTTACGAAGGAATAAAAGAATTAGGAGAGTCAAAAGGATATAAGGTTTCATTTCACAATTCAGGTGAAAGCATTAGAAAAATATCTGATAAAGACATTAATAAGACTACTGAAGCTTCTAAAGATGCAGATTATGTTATTGTTGTAGTTGGAGATAATTCAATGAGATACAAATGGAAAGAGAAAACAGCAGGGGAAAACATGGATAGAGCTGATTTAAATTTAGCTGGTAAACAATTAGACCTTGTGATGTCATTAAAAGAGAGTAATAGTAATATTATTGTGGTATATGTCAATGGTAAACCAATCAGTGAACCTTGGATTCAAAATAATATTCCTGCAATAATTGAAGCTTGGGAACCAGGAAATCTTGGAGGTAAAGCAGTTGCTGAGATAATTTTTGGAGATATTAACCCCAGTGGTAAATTACCTCTAACAATCCCTAGGAGTGTAGGGCAACTTCAAATGATTTATAATCACAAGCCTTCTCAATATTTTCATAAATATGCATTTGAAAAAAACAAGCCGCTTTATCACTTTGGCTACGGATTAAGTTATACTAAATTTAACTACTCAAAACCTACGCTGAAAAATTCAACTTTTGATGCTAATTCAATTATTAAGGTTGATGTTCAGGTTACAAATGTTGGTGATATGGATGGAGATGAGGTCGTTCAACTTTATATTAGAGATAAAGTAAGCTCTGTTACAAGACCTGTAAAAGAACTAAAAGGATACAAAAGAGTTCATCTGAAAGTTGGAGAAACTAAAAAGATAACTTTTGAACTTACGCCAGAGTCTTTAGCTTTTTATGACATAGATATGAATTATATAGTTGAACCAGGTACTTTTAATATTATGACAGGTTCATCTTCTCATTTTAAGTCCTTAAAAACTGTTGAATTAACTATTTTAAATAAAATTAATTTAAATAATTAAGAGTCTTATGAAACAATATAATTTATTAGTTATAATTATTTCAATGTTATGTTTTTCAGCTTTTGCTAGTAACGAAAGGAGTAAAGAAAATATCATTTTTATAATTGTTGATGATCTTAGAGATCTTGTTATGGCAGATAACCAACTCGAGATATTAACCCCTAACATTGATAAATTAAAGAAACGTGGAGTTACTTTTAAAAACTCATTTACTAATAACCCAGTTTGTGGTGCTTCCAGAGCTAGTTTGCTTACAGGATTAAGGCCAACTAAATCTAGATTTAAAACTTTTTATACTAAAATAGATGATGATGCTCCAAACTCTTTGACAATTGCATCTTATCTTAAAAATAATGGATATATAACAATTAGTAATGGAAAAATCTCACATAATGCTAATGATGCTACTTATGGATGGGATGATATCTTCAGAGCTCCAAGAAATAATCCTAAGGATTATAAAGATCCAGTTAATATTAAAAATTTAAAAAATAATTTTGGTCCTGCATCTGAATTTGTATATACTGATGATAATAACTATTCTGACGGAAAAGTTACCCAAAAGACGCTTATAGATATTAAATCAATAAATCAAAATGATAAACCCTTTTTTATTGCGGTAGGTTTTCAAAAGCCTCACTTACCATTTATTGCTCCAAAAAAATACTGGGATTTATATGACAAAAATGAGATATCATTACCATCTAATAATTTTTTCCCTCCGTCAGCTCCACAAAAAGCAAATTATTTCTATGAACTAAGAAAGTTTACTGACATTCCAGAAAAGGGCCCTATTTCTGATAAGAAAGCTAAGGAGTTAATTCATGCTTATTATGCATGTGTTAGTTATATAGATGCACAAATTGGACTTATTTTAGATGAATTAAAGAATCAAGGTCTAACTAATAGCACCACAGTTGTATTGACAAGTGATCATGGCTTTAGTCTTTCTGAGCATGGAAGATGGACAAAACATAATTTATTTCAATATGAACTTAAAATCCCTATGGTTATTAGTTCACCAAAATATAAAAAAAACAAAACCAGTGAATCCTTCGTTGAGTTAGTAGATTTATACCCTACATTTTGTGATTTAGCAGGACTAGATATTCCTGATTTTGTCCAAGGAAAGTCATTAATAACTAATCTTAAAAACCCCAATAAAGTCACCAGTGATATTGCTTTTTCAATTTTCAACAACGGTGAAACTTTAATCTCAAATAAATATTATTATACCGAATGGAAAAGAAAAGGATCTATAATTAATAGAATGTTATATGATGTAGAAATTGACGAACTCCAAATGAATAATATTGCTGAAATAAAATCAAATAAATTTATAGTAGATAGTCTTAGTCGTATATTAAATAAGCATATAAAGTCAGTTAGATAAAATTAATAACTTCTAAGAAATTCTTCATATATTTTTATTACTTTTTGGAATTATAAATACGTTTTATCCTAGTATCTGTCATCTTTCTCATTTCATCTAAGCTCATGTCGTCTTTATATTTTACTTGAAGTTGAATTAGTTCAGCCTTTAAATCTTTGGTAATTTCTTCAAAACCTTCCTTTGCATAAAGATTGTTTATTTCATTTTTATCTTCACTTAAATCAAATAGTTCCCATTCATCCATATTATAGTAATAATGAATTAATTTATACCTATTTGTTCTAACTCCATAATGAGGTTGAACCTTATGCCAAAAAGGATATTCGTAATAATGATAATACACTGCATTTCTTTTTTTGTATTCTTTGTTTAACAGTTGATTTTTGAAACTTTCTCCTTGCATATCTTCGGGAGTATTTATACCCGCAAGATCTAACAGAGTAGGGGCGAAATCAATATTTAATAATAATTCGTTGTTAACACTTCCTGGTTTAATGTTATTAGGGTATTTGATCATAAATGGCATTCTAAATGATGGCTCATACATCCATCTCTTATCGAACCACCCATGTTCACCTAAATAAAAACCTTGATCAGATGTATATACAATTATTGTATTTTCTTCTAAATTATTTTCTTTTAAATAATCTAGCATTTTTCCTACGGATTCATCAACTCCTGCAACACATCTAAGGTAATCTTTTATATACCTTTGGTATTTCCATTTCTTCAGATCCTCTCCTTGTAAAGAGTCGTTAGGTGTCCAAAACTCACCATTATTACCTAATCTGTTCCATTTGTTTAATTCTTTTTTAGATAAACCAGAAGGAGGTGTTAATTTTAAATCCTTTCTGTTCATATGATTTTCTATCTCAAGCATATTTTCTGAAGCAGCTAAACGACCACTATAATCATCATTAAATGTTTCAGGATAAGGTAAATCTTTATCGCTAAAAAGAGAATCGAATTTTCTATTTGGTGTCCATGGTCTGTGTGGTGCTTTAAATTGATACATTAACATAAAGGGTTTGTCTTTATCTCTTTTGTTCTGGATCCAATTTATTGCATCGTGAGCAACTTGTTCAGTGGAATGTCTTTGCTTTTCTCTTATAGTATCTCTACCGTTTTCTAGATAAACAGTATTATTATATGATCCTTGTCCTCCATGATTAATCATAACTTTCGAGTAGTCAAAACCGGTTGGAATTGTCCCAAGATGCCATTTGCCAATTACGGCTGTTTGATATCCGTTTTGTTGTAATATTTTTGGAAATGTTTGTTGATTTCCATCAAAATCTCCACCACCTTCGTTTTTGTAAAACCCATTTACATGCGCATATTTTCCAGTTAAAATTGCAGCCCTACTTGGACCACAGATACTATTTGTGTTGAAAGTAGTGTTCATTAACATACCTTCATTGGCTATTCTATCAATATTTGGAGTAGGAGCAACTTCTGCTAGCCAATCCTTGTAAGCACTTATAGAACTTACAGAATGATCATCAGACATTATAAAGACTATGTTGGGCGCCTTCTTATCTGAATTTTGTGATTCTGTATGAAGAGTAAATATAAAAATTAACACAAAAAATAATAAGGATTGATTTGTGTATGTATACTTTCTATTTAAGGGATTTCCTATTGACATTTATTATTGTATTATTTTATAAAATTAAATGTATTTTATATAATTATAAATTATTAAAATGATAATAATGAAGCTAATATTAATTTTAACAACTATTTTGGAATTAATACTGCTCTAAAACCTAAATGTTCTAGAGATGAATCTGTGCTACTACCCATCTTGGCTGATATTCTGTAACTATTACAGTAAGACTGATTACATAAGAATGAACCTCCTTTTATAACTTTCTCCTCTATATATATATTATTTGGGTTATATGCCCTTAGAGGGCCGCCAGGATTGTCACAAACTCCTTTGTTTTTAGATAAGTCATTATAATAATTAACGTTATACCAATCACTAGTCCATTCCCATACATTTCCAGCCATCCCATATAAACCAAAGCTATTTGCTGGAAATGATTTTACTGGAGATCGTCGTTCGAATCCATCTTTTAAACTATTGTTAACCGGGAATTCTCCGTCCCAAGTATTGGCTTTAAGATGAAGATTTTCAACATTGTTCCCCCACGTATATATATAATTTTTATTATTTGCTCTTGCTGCATATTCCCATTCTGCTTCTGTAGGTAATCTTTTTCCTGCCCATTCACAATACGCTAACGCATCAATGTAGGAGACATGTACTACAGGGAGGTTTTCAGAAACATTGTCATAGTTATCATTTTCTCCAGTTACATTTAACCAACTAGCTCCAATTTTCCATTTCCACCATTGAAAGAAATCATTTAAATTTTTTAGTGGGGTTTTAGTTTTTTTAAATACTAATGATCCTGGTTGTAAAATTGAATCGTGAGGCTTAGTTGTATTTTCTGGTAATTGAGTTTTGATTTCTTCCCAGTCTACTTTTCTTTCTGCTACAGTGATATAGTTAGTTTGATCAATAAATTTTTTAAATTCTTTATTAGTAACTTCAGTAATATCCATAAAAAACCCATTGACTTTAACTTCATGTCTGGGTTTTTCATGATTCATTGCATACGAATCACTTTCTAATGCACCTTGATAAAATGTGCCGCCAGGAATCCAAACCATCCCTTTAGGAGCTGTTTCTATATTTGGACTGCAGCTTAGAATTATTAAACATAACAAGAAATTAAATCCGATTTTTAAATAATTTTTATCTATCATTCTTCTTTATTATCTCTAATTTCTTTTGGTAAAAGTCCATATTGAAGTTTGAAGCATTTTGTAAAATATGATGGAGATGAAAAACCAACTTTATAACAAATTTCGCTTATAGAGAATTCTGAATTTTCTATAAAGTCTTTTGACTTCTCTAGTCTTATATTTCTTATAAATTCATTTGCAGTTAAACCTGTTAATGCTTTAATTTTTCTATATAATTTACTTCTACTTAATAATAATTCATCTGCAAGATTCTCAACATTTAAATTATTATCATTTATGTTATTATTAATGTAAGCAAGCACATTTAACATAAATTCTTGATCTAATGAAGTAGTGTTTTCTGAAAAATCAATTCCATTAAAATATTTTTTAAATAAAATTTTTCTACTATTAATTAACTGCTTTAAATGAGATTTTAGAACATCCATATTAAAGGGTTTCTGCAAATACACATCTGCTCCTGAATCTATTCCTTTAATTTTATCAATTTCCATCCCTTTAGCAGTAATCATCATAATTGGAATGTGACTAGTTCTTATATCATTTTTAATCATTTTACAAAGCTCTAAGCCGTCCATTACTGGCATCATAACATCTGTAATAACTAAATCAGGCACATATTTGTTTGTGAGTTCAAAACCTGTTTTACCATTTTCAGCCAGCAATATATTGTAATCATTGTTTAGTTCAGTTTCAAGATAAGATCTAAGTTCAGAGTTATCATCAACAATTAATAAAGTTTTATTTTTAGTCTTATTCTCAGAATTCTCAAAATTATCAGTTACAACTTCAGTCTTTTTATTTAATTCTTGTTTTTTATTTTCAAGATTTATTTCTTTTAAGTGATTTTTCCCATATGGGAAGTGTATTTTAAATTTCGTGCCTATATCTAACTTACTAGAAACTTCGATTTTACCTTTATGTAGTTCTATGAAATTCTTAACAACCTCAAGGCCAATCCCAGTGCCTCCGTAATATTGTTTATCGAATTCTGTAACTTGATAAAATCTATCAAATATTTTATTTATATTTTCCTCTTTAATTCCAGAGCCAGTATCTTCAATAGTAATCTCTAGAGAGTCAAATACATTATTTTCATGTACTAATGGAAAGTTTATTTTTTCAGTATTTTTCTTTATTTCTATTAAAACCATTCCATTTAACGGAGTTACCTTAAATGCATTGGAGAGTAAGTTAAATATTATTTTCTCAAGCATTGAAGGGTCTCCCCAGAAAATTATTGGTTTTTCTGAGTAGTCAACAGAAAGAATAATGTTTTTTTGATTAGCTTCATCTTCAAAATGACTAGAAACTTCTTGTATAAATGGAATCAAATCAATTTCTGAAGCATTAACAGACATTTTATTAAACTGTAGTTTTCTAAAATCCATTAGTTCATTGATTAATCTTGATAATCTATTTGAATTTTTGTGTATTATTTCTAGTTTGTTTTTTGTTTTTAATGATAGGTTTTTTAGATCGCTTTTAATTATATCATTTAGTGGGTTAAGTATTAGTGTTAAAGGAGTTCTAAATTCATGAGATATATTAGTGAAAAATTGAATTTTCTTAGAATTTAGAGCTTCTAGTTGTTTATGTTCTTCTCTTTCAGATTTTAAAGTTCTCTTTTCTTTAATTCTAACACTAAAAATTCTGTAAGAAATAAATATTAATAATAAAGGACCTAGTAAATAAAAAAACCAGGCAATATTGGTTTCCCACCACGCAGGTAGAATTTTAATATTTAATTTTGTTGGGGTTTCGTTCCATAAACCATCATTATTAGCAGCTTTTACCATAAAAGTATAATTTCCAGGAGGAACATTAGTAAATGTTGCATTTGTTTTTGAACCAACATAATTCCATTTCTCATTAAAACCTTCCATGAAATATGCATATTGATTGTTTTCACTTCTAGTGTAATTTACTCCAACATATTCTATACTAAAAAAAGATTGATCGTGGCTAAGAGTTAATTCTTTACTAACATTTAAAGCGGTTTTCAGAGGGGAATCTGGGGTATCTATTGTAGCAAGTTCGTTAGACAACTTTAAGTTTTTAAGGAAAACTAAGGGTAACTCTTGATTGTATTTAATTTTATTTGGATCGAAAAAATTTATTCCATTAAGCCCGCCAAAATATAATATTTCAGAATCTCTATAAACAGAATTATAATTAAACTTATTAGACAATAAACCATCGTTTTTATTAAAATTAATAAACTGTTTTTGCGATAAATCTAGTTTAGATAGCCCCTTGTTTCCTGAAATCCAAATATCTCCATTTTTATCCTGAGTGATAGAAGACACTGATTCGTGAATAAATCCATTTTCATTGTTATACCATTCTATTTTGTCATTATCGTAATTATACTTAAAAAGACCATAATCTAAAGATCCAATCCATATGTCATTTTCTTTATCTTCAAACAAGCTAAACACAGTAGTTGAGTTTACGTTCTCACCTAATACGGACTTAAATTTATTATTAAAAGGAGTAATGTTATAGCTATTATTTGTTCTTTTTATTTGATACAGTCCAGACCTAGTTCCAATCCAAATATTGTCTTTTTTGTCAACAATTATTTTACGTATTATACTAGTATTGATATTATATTTTTTAAAATCTAAGGAGTTGTGATGTGTTAATTTATTTTTCTTTAAATCATAGGAATATAAACCGCTGAAAAATGTACCAATCCAGAGAATACCTCTTGAGTCCTCTGCAAAATTCATCACTTTGTTTGATTTTAAAGAGCTATTACTATCATTAATATTCGAAAAGTTATTGCTATTTTTTGGTAATATAAAAAACCCTGATTCCCAGGTGCCGACTAAAATATTCCCTTTTGAATCTTTGAAAATCGTAGTCGTTTCAGCTTTATTTAAGCCTGTTGCAATCTTATTTCTTGTATTGGTTATATTTACAAACTCTTTATTTTTTATATTATAAACATCTATTCCTCCATCTGAAGTACTAATCCATAGTCGTTCTCTGCTATCTTTAATTATTCCTGTAACAGAACTTGAGCTTAAAGAGTTCGAGTATCCTGGAATACTTTTTAAGGATTCAAACTTATTGTAATTATCATTATGTACGTCAATGCCATTATTGTAATAACCAAGCCATATCCTATCTTGATTATCTGTAAAAATTGACCAAATAGAATTTGATTTTATTCCATTTTGAATATTTTTATCAAACTTATAATTAATTATTTTTTCTGATTTAATTTCTATTTCAAACAATCCATCATTTTCAGTACCGCACAAGATGTCTCCATTGTTTTTTAAGGAAAGTGATAAAATCCTTTTATTAGTTATGGGTTTATTTTCTATTTTATATATTTCATTATTAGAAGAAACTTTTATTAAACCTTTGTCGGATGTGCCCAGCCATATTGAATTGTCTTTATCAATAATTATTGACTCAATTGATGTTTCAATAGTTTTGTATTTACTGTCTAAATCAAACTTAAACAATTGTAGAACTTCATTGTAATGATCATATACCATTAGACCATGGTTGGTTCCAACTAAGTATCTCCCATCACTGGATTTAACAATCGAATTTATCTGTAGACTTGATCTAGGCTTATTTGATTTATATGTTATATTTTTAAATTTTGAAGTCTTTGTATTTAATCTGTACAGGCCAAAATGATGGGTTCCAATTAAAAGAATGCTATCATTAAATTCTTTTAAAGCATGAACTGCAAATTTAATTTTAGAATTATCATTACTTAAGTTTATTGAATTAAACTTATCTAGATTTCGATCATACACATTCAACCCTTTTTGAGTACCAGCCCAGATGTTATTATTTTTGTCCTGATAAAGAGTATGAATAAAGGAGCTGTTCAACCTATTTTCATTACTTCTACTTTCTTTTTTGTAGTTTTTAAAATCTAAACTATTGTATTTAAATATACCTTCACCAGAAGATCCTAGCCATAACATTCCATTTTTATCTTTAATAATTGAAGAAATGGTAGTTTGAGTGATTTTATCACCAAGAGGTATGAATTCATATTTGTCCTGCCCATGATTTGAAAAAATCAGTGATAAGTATAAGATAAACAAACTTGTATTTAAAAATACCTTTTTCATGTGTTGATAAAAATAATCATTGGTAAATTAAAATATTTTTTAAGAATTTAATTATATAAATTGATAATTATTTTCTTTTTGTTCTTCAATTTCTAATGATTTTATTTTTTGCTTCAAATATTATATTATTTGAGCTATGATTTACAAATTATTAATCCATTGAAGAAAATATATTTCATATTTTTATTCTTATTATAAATAAAATTATACAATGAAGAAATTTTTTAAAAATTCTATATTATTATTAACTTTTATTCCTTTTTTAGTTTTTTCTCAATCCAAAATAATTACAGGTACTGTTAACGATGAATTAGGAATTCCACTTCCAGGAGTTTCTATACAAGTAAAAGAATCCAATAATCTAGGAGCTGTCACAAATTTTGATGGAATTTTTACAATATCAATCCCTGATGATGTTAATCAAACTCTTGTTCTTTCGTATATAGGTTATGAAACAGAAGAAGTTGATGTTTCTTTAGAATCAACATTTTCAATAAACCTTCAAACTGATACCGATCAATTGGATGAAGTTGTTGTTATCGGTTATGGAACAGTTCTTAAAAAAGATATTTCAGGCTCTATATCTTCTGTTACAGTGTCAGACGAAGTTGCTACACAATCAAATTCAGTTGATCAGCTTCTTCAGGGTCGAGCGTCGGGAGTACAAGTTATTCAAAATAGCGCTACACCTGGATCTGGAATTAGTGTTAAAATTAGAGGTACTAGTAGTTTAAGAGGAAATAATGAGCCTCTTTATGTTATTGATGGAATCATTATTTCATCTGCTGGAGAAGATGTTCTTCCTACTGGTGGAGGAAATACTGGACAACAAATTCAAAATGGTTTAAATGGTATTAACCCACGTGATATAGAAAGTATTCAAGTTTTAAAAGATGCATCAGCAACTGCTATTTACGGATCAAGAGGAGCTAATGGAGTTGTTTTAATCACTACAAAAAAAGGAATTAGTGGTAAACCAAAAATAAGTGCTTTTCTTACCAATTCAGTAAGGACAGCAACTAATAAAATTAATGTATTAGATGCATTTGGTTATGCGGAATATGTTAATGAAATAGATGGAATTGATGGTTTTCTTCCAAGATATTCTTTTTCTGGTGATAGTATTTTTATTGGACGAGAAGGACAAGGCCCCGTAAGACCTACCGATCAATACAACTGGCAAGATGAAATTTATGGAGATGGTTTTAGTCAGAAATTTGGAGCTTCCGCATCTGGGGGTGGAGAAAACGGAAATTATTATATATCTGCAGGTTTTGATAACCAGCAAGGTGTTGTTAGAACCTCTACATTTAAAAGTAGTGATATTCGAATTAATTTAAATCAAGATCTTAATGATAATCTAAAATTACAAGCTCGAGTAAGTGGTTTTATGAATAGTGGAAACTTCGCAGAAGGTGGAGATTTAATTGGTGGTTCTAATACAAGTTTTGTAAGAAATGTTATTGCATACAGACCAGTTATTGATCACGACCTAGATGATGTTACATCAGAGGGTGACTACACGACTAACCCATTTGCTTGGCAAAAAGACTTTTCAGATATTTCTAAAGAAATGCGTTTTATTGGTTCTGTAGGTCTTACCTATAAGCTTCCAGTTAAGGGATTATCTTACCAAATTAAATATGGAGGTAATATTAGAATAAAGGACAGAAGGCGTTTCTATGGACTTAGTACTTTTCAAGGTTTAAACTCTAATGGAACATTACAAATAAGTACTAAAAATGCTAAAACTCATCAGTTTAATAATATACTAAGATTCAATAGAAAGTTTAATAGAAGACATAGAGTTAACGCTTTGCTAGGGGTGACTTATGATGTAAGAAATATAGAAAATAGTATTTATGCAGTTGAAGATTTTCTTACAATGCAATTTACAACAAATCAACCAGCTTATGGAAATGTGATTACTAGACCTTTAACATTTATAAAAGCTGATCAACAGATATTTTCTATTTTAGGACGTGTTAATTATACATTCGATAATAAGTATATTTTAACAGCAACTATTAGACGTGACGGAGTTTCAAAATTTGCGGAAAATAATAGATATGGTGTATTTCCGTCTTTAGCTTTTGCTTGGAATGCTGGAAATGAGAGATTTATTCAGAATTTAGATATTTTTGAAAGTTTGAAATTTAGAGCCGGATGGGGACAGATAGGTAATCATGGTATAGGTGCTTATGGTAGCTTGTCTAATTATGGAGTATCTAATTTATATGGAAATGCAGATGGGGGTACCAATGTTCCAATAGCACTACAGAACTTAGCAAATCCTGATTTAACATGGGAAACAACTGAACAAAAAAACTTTGGTGTGGACTTTACTACGTTAAATGGTCTTATTTCTGGAAATATTGATGTATACGATAAATTGACGAAAGATTTATTACAAAATTCAGAGATTCCACCATCATCTGGATTTACACGTATTTTAGTGAATAAAGGATCCATCACTAACAAAGGTGTTGAACTTGCCCTAAATTTTACTCCTATTTCAAGAGATGATTTTGAACTTAGTTTTGGTGGAAATATTTCATTTAATAAAACAGAAATTGTAAACCTAGACTCACAGCCTTTACTTGGTTTTTATGAAAACGGAGTTTTAACAGATAGAAGATTCTATTTTGGAAATCAAATAAGTAGAGGAACATATTTTAGATATCCTGCAAACGTATTTGTTGAAGGGGAAGAGGCAAGTCTTTTTTATGGATTTGAGACAAATGGTATTTATCAAACAGATGATACTGATCTTGTAGAAGGTGCAGTCGCTGGAGATGTTAGAAGAGTAGATCAGTTAACCGAAGATACAGATGGGGATGGTGTATTAGACTCAGGAGATGGAGTAATTGATCAAAGGGATAGAACCTTTATTGGGAATCCAAACCCTGATTTTGTATATGGATTTAACTTTAATTTAAAGTATAAAAGATGGAATGTTAGTGCTTTATTTAACGGAGTTTATGGCAATGATATTGCTAATGGAATGTTGTTACAACTAGACAATGCAGAAGGTAGGGAATTTGCTAATATTAAGCCTGAGGCGTATTATAATGCTTGGAGACCAGAAAGTCCATCCAATACTCATCCTAGAATTGGTTATACAACACAAGGACAAATAGCTATTACAGATCGTATAATTGAAGATGGAAGTTATTTAAGGTTAAATAATTTGACTATTGGATATGATATTGCCGTAAGTAAAAACAATTTCATCAATGACTTAAATGTTTATATAGCTGGTCAAAATTTATTTACTTGGACTAATTACAGTGGATATGACCCAGAAGTTTCCACTTTTTTATTTACAGGGCTAATTAATGGTGTGGATTTTAATAGCGGGATTAATGCTAGAAATGTTTTGATGGGTGTCAATATTAAATTTTAAAAGAGAAAAATAAAAAGTATAAGTATTGAAAATTATAAATTATGAAAAACTTTAAAATTATATTATTAACGTTTATTGGTTTTACTTTATACACATGTGATTTAGATGAAGATCCAATATTTTTAGATGCTGAAGCTACTTACGCGGATCTTGAAGTTGCCAGAGCGGCTTTAGATGGGATTTACCAATCTTTGAGTACTTATAATGCTATGGAGCAACGTATTTTTGCTGTTAATGGTTTTTCAGGGCTCTTTGTAACAAAAAAGAATGGAAACAATGCCAATAACGTAAATAATATTAATCTTTTTTCGTTAAAACCCACCTATGATAGAGATGCACAGAATATGTGGGCTGGTATTTATAAAGCGATAGGTAGATGTAATGGTGCTATTACTAATATTATTACTGTTGATTCACCAACTGAAACAACAGATCTTGGTTTTAATGATATAGCAGGGCAAGCCTATTTTGTAAGAGCTTGGTCATATTTAACTTTGGTACGTCTATGGGAAGATATTCCTCTTTGGTTAGAGCTTCCGGATAATGAAAATTTAAATAAGCCGAAAACCCTAGCAAAAGATGTTTATACTCAAATTATTGCGGATGCGCAAACTGCAGCTAATCTTATGAGTGGTTCTACCGGTGCAGGTTACCCAAGACAATATGCTGCAAATATGTTGTTAGCTAAAGTATACATGACATTAGCTACTAATCCGAGTTTAAGAGCAGATGGTGTTTCAGAAGCACAGTATTGGCAAATGGCTTATGATGAGGCTATTTTGGTATATGGTCAGTATAGTTTGGTTGCTGATTATAGTTCTTTGTTTACTGATGAATTCGAAAACTCTACTGAATCAATTTTTGAATTACAATTGGGTCAAGATGCAGCTAACTCCCAAATGGGTAGAAATTTCACTCCTTTTAAGTATAAACTTGGTCAGCATTTCGGTTGGTTAAGTGTACATGCAGATGTTTTGTTAGACCATATGGATACCTATCCAGATGACCCAAGAATCGAAGGAACTTACCTTTATAGTTATAATAGAGCTGATAACGGAGTTCTTATTAATTTATATCCAGCTATTTCATATAGAAATCAGTTTACTAAATCACATCCTTTCTTATTTAAATTTGTAGAAAAAGACACACAACATAGTAATCAATACGGAGATCAAAATTTAATTATTTATAGATATGCTGACCTTCTAATTATGCTAGCAGAAATTTCTAATGAATTACAAAATGGTCAGCAATTAGACTTTATTAGTGAAGTTTTAGAAAGAGTAGGTATGCCTATGGTTGCTTATGAGGGAGATCAAAGTTCATTTAGAGATGCTATTATGAAAGAATATAGGTATGAACTTATTGGGGAAGGAGAAGATGCTCATAATAATAGAAGAAGAGGTTTTGATTATTTTTTAGAAAACACTATAAATAAACATAATAATAATCCAATATTTTCACCTAATGTAGATTTGCTTCTAAGTACAGATCCGTCTAAGGTTATGAAATTGCCAATTCCATTAACAGAAATTAATACTAACGAATTAATAGATGATTAATGGATAAATTTCTTAAAAGGTTTAGTTTGATTCTATTAATGAGTTTTCATTCATTATCCTTTTCTTTAAATTCATATTCTATTGATTCTGATAGTAACAAATTAAATGTTTTATGGATATCCTGTGAGGATATGGGGCCAATATTAGGTGCTTACGGAGTAAATGAAATATCAACACCCAATATAGACAAATTAGCTAATGAAGGTATTAAATACACCAATGCTTATTCCACTGTAGGTGTTTGTGCCCCTAGTAGGTTTTCTATCATTACAGGCATGTATCCAGCTAGAATTGGTGCTCATAACATGAGATCAGGTAATTTTTATACTTATAAAAATCCAGATAGTTTAAAATATAAGTCTAATAGAGGAGTAATAGATAAGTCTGGAAAAAATGTTCCAGAATATGAAGTAGTTACACCTCCAAATGTTAAAGCTTTTACAGAGTACTTAAGAAATGAAAATTATTATTGTATAAATAATAATAAGTGTGATTATCAATTTAACTCCCCATTTACCGCTTGGGACGAGGTTAGTCGTGGTGCATCATTTAAGGATAGACCTAAAAATACTCCTTTTTTTTATGTTAAAAATTTAATGGTAACTCATGAATCTAGAATATGGTTGAGAAAAGACGAACCTATAACTGTTGATAAAAATATATTAAAAATACCTACTTATTACCCTGAAATTCCTGAAGTCAGAAATGATATAGCAATTAAATATTCAAATATTCAGGAAATGGATAGGCAAGTAGGTGAAATTATTAAAGATTTAAAAGAGAGTAACCTTTTAGATAAGACAATAATATTTTTTTGGAGTGATCACGGAGGAAACTTACTTAGACAAAAAAGAGCTGTTGGTAATAGTGGGTTAAATGTCCCTTTAATAGTTAGATTTCCAAATGGGTATCGTTCAGGACAGGTTGATGAGAGAATAGTATCACTGATGGATTTAGGCCCAACAACCCTTTCATTATTGGGTATAAAACCGCCTTCATTTTTAGATGGAAAGGCATTTTTAGGTAAGTACAATTCTAAGCCGAGAAAGTATGCTTTTGGTTCTGCTGATAGGTTTGATGAGTCTACAGACATGCAAAGATCTGTTATCGATGGCAGATATGTTTATATAAAAAACTTTATGCCTGAACTACCTCTAATCTTTAAAAATAAGTATAGAGAACAAATACCAATGAATAAAAAATTACTTGAAATGAGTAATGAGAATCTTTTAAGCGGAGACTCTAATTATATATTTATGAAAACTAAGAAGACAGAAGAGTTATATGATTTAAAATATGATCCTTATGAAGTAAATAATATAGCGAATAATATAGAGTATAACGATAAACTAATTGAATTAAGAAAAGCTTTAAGCGTATGGCAAAATGAAATCAATGACAAGGGT
The DNA here is from genome assembly GCA_028825365.1 of Flavobacteriaceae bacterium. Lineage (GTDB taxonomy): Bacteria > Bacteroidota > Bacteroidia > Flavobacteriales > Flavobacteriaceae > SGZJ01. Next base: position 19,373 of record JAPKAF010000006.1, read on the forward strand.
TTTATTGATGAAACAGATCTAATAAACGAATTTTGGCCTAACATGATTCAACCTATAACAAAATCAGTAAAGATTAATATATCTAATAATAAAGCTTCTCTTGAATGTGATACTAAAGGAGCATCAATCGGTTATCAAATTGACTCACAGATTGGTTCTGAAAACTGGAATTTATATAATAAGCCTTTTGTTCTTACTTCTAATCAAAAACTAGTTACTAGAGCAATTAAAATTGGTTACAAGGCCTCGTCAATAACCCTTAATAAATAAAACTTATCTTGAATAATAATATATACATGAAATCATTAAAATTTGTTATTTTATTTTTAGTGTTCATAGCAGTCACCGCAACTAAGCCTTCCAAGAATTCAGAAAAATTAAACTTCTTATTTATAATAGCAGATGATTTAAACTGTGCTTTAGGTGCTTATGGGGATTCACTCGCGATAACCCCTAATATTGATAAACTTGCAAAAAAAGGTGTTATTTTTAATAATGCACATGTGCAATATCCTCTGTGTGGACCTTCTAGAGTTTCTTTAATGACTGGTTTATATCCAGATCAAACAAAATCAAAAAAATTAAGGTTATATGTTCGTCAAACAATTCCTGATGTAATTACAATAGGGCAAAAATTTAGAATGGAAAATTACAACTCTGTTAGAGTTGGTAAAATTTATCATTACCATAACCCTAGGGACATTGGAACTGCTGGACATGACGATTCTTATACTTGGGATCAAACGGTAAATCCTTATGGTCGAGATAAATTAGAAGAGCATAAATTAAATGGTTTAAAACCTATACTTGATGGTGGTACTTTAAGTTGGTTAGAGGCAGATGGAACAGATGAGGAACAAACAGACGGAATAGGTGCTTCTGAAACAATTGAATTTTTAGATAATTTTGCAGAGAGTGATGAAAATTTCTTTTTAGCATTTGGACTATATCGCCCTCATGTTCCTTTTGTAGCTCCAAAAGCATATTTTGACATGTACGATGTTAATGATTTTAATGTCCCTAAGAGTTCAAATGATTATTTAAAAACAATACCAAAGCCTGCAGCTATTTCTGTTCGTGCAAAAAAAGAGCAAGTGGATTTAGATCAAGAATTATCTAAGAAAATAAAGCATGCATATTATGCAACTACAAGTTTTATGGATTCTCAAGTTGGAAGAGTTTTAGATAAACTTAAAGAAACTGGATTAGATAAAAACACAATTGTTGTATTTACATCTGATCATGGATATCATATGGGGGAGCATGGACATTGGCAAAAGCAAACTTTATTTAATGATGCAACCAGAGTTCCATTAATTTTCGCAGGTCCAAATATTAAAAAAAATAATAAACCAATTGAAGACCCTGTAGAGTTAGTCGACCTATATCCAACCATTATGGATATGTTAGACATGCAAACACCAAAATTTGTGAGTGGTAAAAGTCTTGTTTCTTATATGAATAACTCTAATAAACCAGTTCGAGAAAGTGCTCTTACTGAACTACAGGTTATAAGAGATGATATAAAAGCACAAGGGTATAGTATTAAAACCAAGCGATACAGATTAACCCAGTGGGAGTACAGTGGGAATTTAAGCTTTGAATTATACGATCATAAATTTGATAATCAAGAACTTAATAATCTTGCAAATCACACTGACTATACAAAAATTAAAGATTCTCTTTCCATAGTTTTAAATCAAAGAGTGATTGAAGCAAATAAAGTGCCAATTAATCTCGGTAAACAAATTGATAATGCTAAGCCATGGTTTGAGCCAAAAAGAATCCTTCCAAAGAATCACATTAATACTAACAGATAAATGAGACGTTTAAATTATACTTTTTTAATTACTTTTTTACTTACAATATTTTCCTGTAATAGTAAAAAGCCTAATGTATTATTACTTTATATGGACGATCTTAGACCTGAGTTAAACTCTTATGGATCAAATCATATAATCAGTCCTAACATTGATAGGTTATCAGAAAAAGGCGTTCAATTTAACGAAGCTTATGCAAATATTGCTGTATGTGGTGCTTCTAGAGCAAGTATGCTTACTGGAATATACCCTGGAAAAGATTATTTTATTGATCATAAAACTAGAACAGACACGGAAAAAAAAGATATTACCACTCTTCCAAGACATTTAAAAAACAATGGGTATACAACAATATCTAATGGTAAAATCTATCATTTTTTAAATGATAAATGGCAAGATTGGGATGAAGTTTGGAGACCTTATGCATTTGATAATCCAGAAGGAATTGAGCCTATAGATTGGTGGGAATCTATATGGAAAGATTATCAAACAAAGGAGAATAAAGATTTAGAAAAAAGCAAAGGTATAGGACCTGCTTTTGAAATAGCAGATGTTAATGATAGCGTTTTAATCGACGGACTTTTAGCTAATAAAGTAATTAAAGATATAAAAAGATTAAAAGATGAATCTTCACCATTTTTCTTGACTGCTGGTTTTATATCCAATCATTTACCGTTTGTAGCCCCAAAGAGATTTTGGGATATGTATGAATATGATTCAATAATACTACCAACTAATCAAAATCCAGCATTTGATGCTCCTAAAATATCAATTAGTAAAAGTAACGAATTGAGAAGTGGTTATTTAGATATCCCAAAAAAAGGAGATTTAAGTCAGGAGCTATCAAAAAAACTAACCCATGGATATTACGCCACGGTTTCTTATGTAGATCATTTAGTTGGAAAAATTATAAAAACTCTAAAAGATGAAGGGATTGAAAAAAACACTATAATTATATTTGTTTCTGATCATGGGTTTAATCTAAAAGAACATTCTCAGTGGGGTAAGTACACTAGTCATAGAATATCAGGAAGGGTTCCTTTAATAATATATGATCCTAGAAACGAATCAAATACTAATTCTAACTCACTTGTTGAACTGGTGGATATATATCCTACAGTAATTGAACTTTTAGGTTTAAACAAACCAAATCATAAACTTGAAGGAAAAAGTATTGTAAATATTTTGAAAAACCCAGACCATAAAAATAAAAGTCATGTTTTTATGAAAAATGCCAAAGGATATACAATTAAAACAGCTAGTTATAGCTACACGGAGTATTTAAAGCTCAAAGGTAATCGCCAACTTATTGATAATATGTTGTTTGATCATGTAAATGATGTAGATGAGACTATGAATTTATCCAATGATGAGAATTATAAAAATATAGTAGATTCGTTAAGTAATTTATTACACACGAAATATAAGTCTAATATTTACGGATTATAATTTCTCAATATTGCTCTAATTAAAATTTTATTAAATAAAATGGCTCATCATTTAATTTTAAATAAAAACGAAATGCTCGAAATATTAAAAACATATTCAATTTTTAAAATTAATAAATTATTATTTTTATTTTCTATTTCTTTCTGTTCAATATCTATATCACAAAATAATAATATAGCTATTGAAGGTAAAGTAGTCGATGAGTTTAATTATGGTATTCCCTACACTGCAATAACAATAGTTTCCAAAAACCTCGGGACTTCTAGTAATGAGGAAGGCTCATTTAATTTTCTTGTATCTAAAAATGAGACCCAAGACACTTTAGAGTTTTCAAGTATAGGTTTTAAAACTTTGAAAATTTCCATTGTTGATTTTATAAAACTAGAAGACAAAGAAATTGTTTTACAAGAGAATGTAACAATGCTTTCAGATGTAGTTATTACAAGTTCAAAGGATTATGTTAAAAGAGCAGTAAAAAATCTTAGAAAAACAACAATTACAGATCCGCATCAACTTAATATCCTATATAGAAGGTGGTCCGTTGAAGACAGTATTTGCAGATTCTATATCGAACAGTATATTAATGCAGTAGATAGAGGTCCATCATCATTCATAAGTAAGTTTACAGTCAAACATAGTCGTACCTCAGCTGATTACACATATATTAAACGTCAACAAAAATTACATGCATTAATGTACATGGAACAACAAAATCCATTAAGAAGAGGAATTAATGTTGGCGCTTATAAATGGAAAAAAACTGGAGCATCAAGTTATGACGGAGAAGATATTGTTATTATTGAAGGCATAAGAAATGATTCAGAAACTCTAAGACTATATATAGGTTTTGATACTTATGGAATTTATAAAGTAGAGAGGTATAACATTCTAGAAGCAGGTAAATCGATTAAAGGAACTTATATTTATAAAAAACATAAAGATGGTCGTTTATACCTAAGCTATCATAATCGTGAATGGAAAGATCAAGAAAAATATTCTGACAGAATCAAAAGTTTAATTAGTAGTACAGGTAAAACACCACCTAATTCTATCCCTGTTGGATACAGGCATGAAGTATTTGTATTAGGTTTTGAAGAAGATAAAAAGTTATTTGACAAATCAGGATTAACAGGACAGATGGATATGACTCTTTTTAAAATCCCTTATGACTCCAACTTTTGGAAGAATATCAGTTTACCTCCAGAAACGGCATTTTACAAGAAAAATATTGCGGATTTAGAATCAATTTATGATGTACCCATTGACACTCAATTTAAATATTCAAATTAATTAGAATAACTACGCATAAGTCTTGAAAATTTTATAGAAGCTAATAGTCCTGTAATTGAAAATAAAACCAACATTGAAAATACATATTGGTGACCAATTATTCCAGGATAAGTATCTAATAAGTAACCCATAACTGGGCTTGCAAAAATATCAGGAGTATAACCTACAACTGAAATGACTCCTACAGCTGTACCAGTCATTATCAGAGGAATTCGTCCTTCTTGCATAATAGAAAAGTATAATGCACGAATAGAATATGTTCCTGTTGCCACAACTATTAAAGAAAAGAAAAACACATAGTTCATACTAACCTTAACTATTCCAAATGCAAATATTGAAGATCCTATTAACATAATTACAAAACCAATAATAATTAAATTAATATAACTTTTCTTATCTGCAAATAATGCAATTAGTAAGCAAACTAAAGGACGGAGATACAATTGTAATGAACCTATATTTGCAGCTTCTAAATTATCAAATTTCATAACATCAGAAGCATATAAAGAATAAATATCGGTTACTTTATAGCCTACATATGCAGAGATGATTATAAACATTATAAGCCAAACAGATGGAATTTTTAAAACTGATTTGATGTTTTGTATTGATGAGTAGTTATTATTTATTACTCCCTCTTGACCTGAATCCATTAAAAACAGTACTAGTATTCCATTTAAAAAAACAATAAATGAGGAGAATAGAATCACATATCTAAAAGCATCTTTACGTTCAACTAATGTTGCTACTTGAATATCATTAGTTAAAAATATAGAAAAAATCAAAACTCCTAAGGTTCCCATAGACGCTGCGACTAAACCCCTTCCTCCATCTAACAAACCGAAAGCTTCTCCTTGATTCTTTGTACCTCCCCAAACACGTGTAGCTTTTATCATGGCTCCCCAAAATAAAAAGACTGTTGAGAAACCCCAATATCCCCATATTATTTGTAACATAAAATAAGATGGGTAAGTGGATAATACTAAACCACCAAATGCAGTAAAAAATAGGGATGTAGCTATTAATATTTTTGGTTGAAATTTATCGGAAAGAACTCCTCCATACAGATAAGATAAAATTGCAACTATTCCGTAAACAGAGAATAAACTTCCTAATTGAAGATTAGTTAAATTAAATACTTCTAAAAACGTAGGTCTGAATACCCTTGCTAAGACATATGGCAATAAAAAAATTAATTCTCCTGAAAGTATTAAAAGAGTTATACTTAAAAAAGAACCCTTCTTAAGTTCAGGATCTTTCAATTTATGTTCTTTAGTTTTGCTACAATATACATCAATTTAAAGGACTATAATTTATTGTTATATTTAAATATATCAATTATATGTTTTAACTTTATGTTAAATAATTTATTAATTAACACTTACACTATTATGAAAAACATGAAGCTATATCTAGTTTCTCTATTATTTATTTTCTCCTATTCTTCAATCACAGGTCAAAGTAAAAGAGATAAAAAACAGAAATCCCCAATTGAATCTGCACTTAGTGGATTTGAATTTAGAAGTATAGGACCAGCGTTTATGTCTGGAAGGATCTCTGATATAGCTATAGATCCGAATAACGAAAATGTTTGGTATGTAGCGGTTTCATCTGGAGGTGCATGGAAAACTGAAAATGCTGGTACAACTTGGCAGCCTTTAACTGATGATCAACCTTTTTTCGCAACTGGGTGCATAACTATAGATCCAAATAACTCTGCATCTATTTGGCTTGGAACAGGTGAGAATGTTGCTGGAAGACACATTGGTATTGGTCATGGAATTTTCCATAGTTTAGATGGTGGAAAGTCTTGGAAAGACATGGGTTTAAAAAAGTCTGAACACCTGTCTAAAATTATTATTCACCCAGAAAACTCTGATATAATTTGGGTTGCATCTCAAGGACCCTTATGGAGTTCAGGTGGAGAAAGAGGTTTATACAAATCTGTTAACGGTGGTAAAACATGGAAAAATACTTTAGAAATTAATGAATGGACTGGAGTTACGGATTTAGTTATTGATCCTACAGATCCTAATATACTTTACGCTGCTAGTTGGCAAAGACATCGTAACGTTGCTGGTTTGATTGATGGTGGACCTGGAACAGCGCTTTATAAAAGTACCAATGGTGGTGATAGTTGGAAAAAAATCAATAAAGGATTACCTAAATCAAATATGGGTAAAATTGGACTAGCTATTTCTCCAATGGACCCTACTGTTTTATATGCAGCAATTGAACTGGATAGAAGAGAGGGTGCAGTGTATCGTACTTCAAATAGTGGAGGGAGTTGGAATAAAATGTCTAATACCGTTTCTGGTGGAACAGGACCTCACTATTACCAAGAACTAGTAGCCTCTCCGCATGTTTTTGATAAAATATATCTTATGAACGTTAGAGTGTTAGTTTCTGACGATGGTGGAAGAAATTTTAGTCAAATGAAAGAGTCACAAAAGCATTCTGATAACCATTCATTAACTTTCAAAGAAAATGACCCTAACTACTTATTAATGGGGACAGATGGAGGAATTTATGAATCTTTTGATAATTCTAAAAACTGGAAATATGTAGCTAATCTTCCACTAACTCAGTTCTATAAATTAGCAGTGGATGATGCTGAGCCTTTTTATAATATTTATGGAGGAACTCAAGATAATAACACCCAAGGAGGACCTTCGCGTACAGTCACTAGAAATGGAATAACTAATTCGGACTGGTATGTAGTTTTAGGCGGCGATGGTCATCAACCAGCTACTGAACCTGGAAATCCTAATATAGTCTATGCACAGTCTCAACAAGGTTATATTAATCGTGTAGATAGAACTACAGGAGAGGCTGTAAATATTCGACCTCATGAAGGAATAGATGAGCCATATGAGCGTTTTAATTGGGATGCTCCAATTCTTGTAAGCCAACATGACCCTAAGCGTCTTTATTTTGGTACTCAAAGAGTATGGCGATCTGAAAACAGAGGAGATAGCTGGTCAACAATTTCTGCAGATTTAACAAAAAATGAAGAAAGAGCTAGTCTTCCAATAATGGGAAGAGTTCAGAGTTTTGATAATGCTTTGGACGTTTATGCAATGTCTACTTATAATACAATTACTTCTCTTTCAGAATCTAAAACAAATGAAGATGTTCTATATGCTGGAACGGATGACGGTATTATACAATACACAAGTGACGGAGGTAAGAATTGGACAAAAATGACTGTTGACAAATTACCAGAAGTTCCAGCTTCTGCTTTTGTAAACGATATAAAAGTAGATTTACATGATGAAAACACAGCTTATGTAGCTCTAGATAATCATAAGTTTGGTGATTATAGTCCTTATTTATATAAAACAACTAGTGGAGGAAAAAAATGGGAACCGATAGTTAATGGACTACCTGAAGGAACATTAGTATGGAGATTAGTACAAGACCATGTAAACCCTAACTTATTATTTTTAGGTACTGAGTATGGAGTATATATTAGTGTTAATCAAGGTGAGAAGTGGCATAAATTCTCAAATGGGCTTCCAACTATTTCAGTAAGAGATCTTGCCATACAAAAAAGAGAAAACGATTTAGTTTTAGCAACTTTTGGTAGAAGTTTTTATGTTTTAGATGATTATAGTCCTTTAAGAGATATTACAGATTCAACACTAGAAAAGGAAGCACATTTATTTACTCCTAGAAAAGCACTTCAGTACAACCAAGTAATGGGTGGTACTGGTAGTTCAGGTGGTTCTTCATATTCTGCTAGAAACCCATCCTATGGGTCTACAATAACTTATTACCTTTCAGAAGGACATAGTTCTATGAAAAGTGAACGTCAGAAAATGGAGCGAAAACTAAAAAAAGAAGATATTCCTTTCCCAGGCTGGGATGCTTTGGATAAAGAAATGAATGAAGCTAGTTCAGAAGTTGTTTTAATGATAAAAAATAGCGAGGGTGATTTAGTAGATGTAGTTTCTGGACCGCTTAGAAAAGGTCTTCACAGAGTTACTTGGGGACTTGGAACATCTATTTCTACAACAACTACAGTAAGTCAGAATTCAACAAGGTCAGGCAGATGGGGAAGACCTTCTGGTGGTATGGTCTCTGCTGCAGAACCAGGAACATATCAGGTGTCTCTATTTAAAAGAATCAGTGGAGTTTTAACGGAGATAGCCGATCCGGTAAGTCTTGAAGTTGAGCGTATTAGAGAAAATATTCTAACTAATCCTATGGCGGATTTACATAAGGAATACAACATAAAACTGGCTGAACTTACTACAGCAGTTAAAGTTTCTGAACATATGTTTAATAAAGCTACTGCACGAGTTGCTACTTATGAAAGAAATTTAAAGCAGCTTAAAACTAATAAGCAAGAACTAACAAAAGCTGTTTATAATTTAAGAGATAAAATGAATAGTTTGGTTAGAGAATTTGGTGGAAGTGCTGCAAAAGCTGAGATAGGAGAGAAGGATAGATTAACTATAATGGATCGCCTTTCTAAAGCAAGAGGTGGTTATTACGGAAATTCTTATGGCCCTACGGAACTACATATGCAAAGTTTTGATATGGCTAAAGAAATGTATAATAGATCTAAGCCAAAAATTGATACTTTTTCTAAAGAAGTTAATTCATTAGGAAAGCTACTTGAAAAAGCAGGAGGTCCTGTTTATTTAGATTAGTTTTTTTTATAAACAATTAAAAAAACCATAGAACAAAAGAGTAATTATATATTCTTATTTCTATGGTTTTTTTTTGTTTTTATCTACTTATAATATAATAAAATGTAGGTTTGCAAATTGTATAAACTTATGTCACAATCAACTAAATATTTTATAGACTCAAGTCCAATGACTAGGCTGCAGTATTCTACAATAGGAATTTGTTTTTTAATGAATATTTTTGATGGAATGGATGTGCTTATTATATCCTATTGTGCACCTGCTATTTCCAATTCTTGGAACATAGGACCAGAAGCCCTAGGTGTTGTGTTTAGTGCTGGTCTAGCTGGAATGGCATTAGGAGCTTTATTTTTAGCACCATATTCTGATAGTTTTGGAAGAAAGAAAATAATTCTTTTAAGTGCTCTTTTAATGGGTGTAAGTATGTTTTTAACTGGATACAGCGAAAGTGTCAATCAGTTAATTACTTTACGTTTTCTAAGTGGAATAGGAATAGGAAGTATGCTGGCAAGCACCGCAGCTTTGACCTCTGAGTATACACCAAATAAATCAAAAGATTTTTGGGTTAGCTTTGTTATTTCTGGATATCCTGTAGGAGCAGTGATTTCAGGATATATCTCTGTGTTGGTCATTCCATCTAGTGGTTGGCAAATGATGTTTATAATTGCAGGAATAGCCTCTTTATTAACTATTCCTTTGATTTATTATTTTTTATCTGAATCTATTGAGTTTTATATAAGAAAACAACCTAAAAAAGCTTTAGAGAATGTCAATAAGATATTTATAAAAATGAATCTAAATGTTTTAAAGGAATTACCTATAAAAAAAATATTTCCAAAGGGGATTGCAGTAAAACAGTTGTTATCTAAAAAATATAAGGTTTCCACTTTTCAATTGTGGTCTGCATTATTTTTTGCTTTTGGTTGTTTGTATTTTCTTATAAGTTGGATTCCTAAGTTGGCAACTAATGCAGGCTTGTCCATCGAACTCGCAATTTATGCCGGAACTGTATTTAATATTGGTGCATTTTTCGGAATTATACTTCAAGGCTATTATTCTTCAAAAATTGGTCTTAAAAGAACTATTTCCATATTCTTTTTAATTGCAGCTCTATTAATGGCTGTATTTAAAATTTTTATAGGATCCGATTGGTTATTAATTGTTTTTGGTTTTTTAGGTTTTTTTATACAAGGTGGATTTGTAGGTCTTTATGCAGTAGCAGCAAGATTATATCCTACAGAATATAGAACTACTGGAATAGGGTGGGCTATTGGAGCGGGTAGGTTAGGTGGTGTTTTAGGGCCATTAGCAGGAGGTGTAATGATAGGGATGGGACTTAGCATGTCAATCAATTTTATGATTTTTGCCATTCCAGCTTTACTATCTGCAATTTTCACTTATTTTATCTCCTCGAAAGAAGTTTCGTGAAAAATAAGAGTTAATAATTACAGTTTGTTTTCAAACCACCACATAACATAACGTCCTTTTTTATTTCCTAATGCCATTGGTACAATATGATAGTCAGCTTTTACTTTATTAAGTTGCTTTTCAATTGTAGGTAAACTAGTTTTTTTAGCAACAAGAGTAGAAAATATTTTTATTTGATCTTTAAATCCTGCACTCTCTTTAATTAATCTTTTGATAAAGAGTATTTCACCTCCGTTACACCAAAGTTCATTAGCTTGTCCTTCAAAATTTAGCGAGAATTTTTTCTTTTTGGTTTTATCCCCTAAATTATCAAGTTTTCTAAGTGTACCTTTCACTGCTTCTTCTTTAGAATTATGAAAGGGTGGGTTACAAACTAAAAAATCAAATTTCTCGTCAGCTTTAATAATATTCTTAAAAAGAAAACTTTTATTGTCTTGGTGTAATATCTTGACCTTGTCTTGTAATTCTTTAGTCTTTTGTATGTTAGTGTTAGCTATATCTATTGCGTTTAAATCACTTTCTATACCAACCATTTTCCAGTTAAAGTGTTGTGCGCCTAAAATGCAATATATACCATTAGCGCCAGCGCCTATGTCTAACCCTCTTAGTTGTGTATCTTCAGTAGAGTTAAGTTTTTCTGAAAGAAAGTCTTGCATATGCAGTAGATAATCTAACCTTCCAGGAACTGGAGGAATTAGATAACCCATTGGTAAATCGTAATCCTCTAGTTTAAAATCTGCAAGTAACATAGCCTTGTTCAATGAATACACCGCTGTTGAAGAAAGAAAATCAATCGTTTCTTCTCCAGATGGATTTAAAACAATATGTTTTTGTAATAAAGGGTAATGTTTTACTAATCTCTCAAGGTCGTAACGACTAGAATATGGATTTTGTTGATGCATAAGCGCGAAGGTATGTTGTTTTAGTTAGAAGTAATACAAATACTTATTGATATTTACAAGTCAGTAATATTTTAACTTAGAACACCAAGCATTATAATTATCGATAAATAAAGCATCTAATAATTAGCTTAAAAAATGAACTATAATTAACTATCTTCATTTTTTAAACCCAAATCATATTGAAAAAAATAAGCTTACTATTTTTAGTTTTAGTTATCAGTTTTTCTTGTCAAAAAACAATTAAAAACACAGCAAGTATAGATCCTGCTATAGATTCGTTATTAGTTAAAAAGCATTTATATACTTTGGCGTCTGATCAGATGCAGGGAAGAAAGGCTGGAACACCAGGAATTGAAAAGGCAGCTAGTTACATAGAAACTGAATTCAAAAAAATTGGGTTAACTTTTTATGATACTTTAAATAGCTATCGACAAACTTTTACTATTAAATCTAAGGAAGGAAATAAGGATATAACAACTAGTAATATTATAGGATTACTGCAAGGAAAGAGTAAAAAAGAAGAGTATGTAATTATATCTGCACATTATGATCATTTAGGTGTTAATGGAGCTTCAGGTGATTCAATATTTAATGGAGCAAATGATAATGCTTCTGGTGTAACAGGCGTATTAACTTTAGCTAAATATTTTAAAGAAAAAAATTTAAACGAGAGGACTATTATTTTTGTTGCTTTTACTGCAGAAGAAATGGGTTTAGTCGGCTCTAAATATTTTGGAAAAGGGATTGACGCTTCTAAGTATATTGCAGGAATAAATCTAGAGATGATAGGTAAATCACCAAGCTTTGGACCTAACAGTGCATGGTTGACTGGTTTTGATCGATCTGACTTTGGTCAAATTATACAAAATAATTTAATAGGAACAGGGTATCAACTATTTCCTGATCCTTATCTTAAATATAATTTATTTTTCAGATCTGATAATGCTTCTCTAGCTAGGTTAGGGGTGCCTTCTCACTCCTTTTCTACTACTGCAATAGATATAGACAAGGATTATCATCAACCTTCAGATGAGGTTGAAACTCTAAATATCACTGTAATTACTCAAACTATAAATGCTGTCGCTAAAGGCACTGAAAGTGTTATTAGTGGTAAGGACACTCCTTCTAGGATCGTTTTAAAATAAGATAAAAAACTAATGATTAATTAAATTCTATGAATTACTTAATTAAATCTTTAAAAATCCTTTTTTCTTTTATTATAATATTAACAATAGGTGCATTTATCCTTTTTTTTCATCGTGATATTTCGTTGGATAAATTAAAATTAAAATATGCTAATATACAGTCATCATTTATTTCTGTTAAAAATATAGATATTCATTATCGAGATGAAGGAAATCAAACAGATTCTATTCCCATAATACTTATCCATGGTACAGGAGCTAGTTTACATACTTTTGATGATTGGACCAACAAATTAAAGTATTCTAAGCGAGTTATAAGATTAGATCTTCCTGCTTATGGTTTAACAGGCCCTTTTGTTGATAGAGATTATTCTATTTTGAATTATACATCTTTTTTAAAAGAATTTTTAGAGACTTTGGATATTAAACAATGCATTATAGCTGGTAATTCTTTGGGTGGAGAAATAGCATGGAATTTTGCTTTAGAGAAACCAGATATTGTAAAAAAATTAATTTTAATTAATTCAGGTGGCTTCCCTTCATCTTCAAAGAGTGTGCCTATAGCTTTTAGATTAGCACAAACCCCAGTTATTAATAAAGTCGTTCGTTTTATAACTCCTTTTTTTATTGTAAGATCCAGTGTTGAAAATGTATTCTTTGATAAGTCAAAGGTTACAGATTCCTTAGTAGAAAGATATTTTGATCTCTGTCTAAGAGAGGGGAATCGTCAAGCATTTATTGATAGGCTTGGTATAGGTAAAAGAAATAATTACATTAATATTAGTAACATTAAACAACCAACTCTTATACTTTGGGGAGCAGATGATTTATTAATTCCAGTTGAGAATGCTTATAAATTTCAAAATAGCTTACCAAATAACAAATTAGTAATATTAGAAAATAGTGGTCATGTTCCTATGGAAGAAAACCCATTTGAAAGCATAAAGCATGTGATAGAATTTTTAAATACCCCATAACACATAAACTATTGTTTTCTATTGACCAATAGGATCAACTGAAAATGAAATCAGTGTATTGTACTCTGTTGTTAAGTTAAATTCTAGAGGGTTGCAGCATATCTCACAGTCTTCAATAAAGTTTTGACTGTTTATCGAGGCGTCTATCATTTTTAATTGGTTTTCCCAGCAATGTGGGCAGTCAAAATAATGTTCAAGCATATTGTTAAATTTTTAGCTTTTCTCCTTTATTGAATTAAAAAAAAAGCACCCTAATTATAAAATTAGAGTGCTTTTTAGATTTAGTTTAATATTATCTAATAACTAACTTAGATACTTTACTCTGTCCTTGAATAGTTACTTTCACTAGATAAATACCTGCATTAATAGAGCTAATATTTAAAGTGTCCGATTCTAATACTGTATTTATCAATCTTTTTCCTGTGATATCAAATACTTCAACATTTTTAAATCCACTAATTGGGGATTGTATTGTTACATAATCTCCATTAACAGGATTTGGATATATCTTTAGATTAGATAGATCAAAATTATTAACGGATAAACCTGCACAGCTAACATCAAAAGTAATTGGACCTCCTTGTACAGATCCGTCAGCAGAAAGATATACATTTATTGTACCATCTGCAGATGTTACAGCCGCATCTTGAGCGCCGGATAGAGGACCGTATAATAATTCTCCTGCTCCATTAGTTACAAACACCCAATCATAATTTGTTTCTGTTGAACCACTAATTGTTACAGTAATCTCATCTGTGTAACCATCAGAGTCTTGGTCACCAGATGTTGTTGTAAATAATAATTCAGACGAGTAATCATTAGAAATATCAAAGTTAGTCTCAAATACTGAACCTCCACCGGATCCATTAGGATAATCATATTGTGAAATACTTTCTCCACACTCAGGAGATTGAAGAGAGGTAGTAAACGTTATACTAGTCCAATCACTAGTAGACCCGTCTTCACATACTGCTCTTACCCAAACATCATAACCAGTTATTGGATAGCAATTAGCTATAGATACAGAAGGATCTGATATTGAAGTTCCTGCTTCAGTAGGTAGTGACGAATCTTCGACTGTTGAAGAAACATATTCCCAAGACACTGCTTCATTGGCATCCCATGTTATATCTGCACTAACAGCGGTAACATTAGATACAGCTAAATTAGTGGGAGTTCCACATAATAGTTCTGTAATACTCAAGTCATATGCAACATTTTGAGGAGCTGCCCATGTTGATACTACAAAATAGTAAGTAGATCCTTCTACTACACTTAATTCAAAAGAAGCAAGTTCAGAACTACCTCCAAGTTCAAGTTCTGTAATCCAACAATTAACTCCTATATCTTCTTTATTAGCATAAACATACATACCCGCATAATTAGGAGATGTTTGGCCCTCACCAACAGATGGGTTTAAAGAAACGTTTAAGCTCATAGTTGATGTAGCAGTATATAAATACACAACATCATCACCATTGAGGTAATATCCATTACCAGATTCACATCCAGTTGCTGTATTAGAATAATCATCTCCATAGTTAATTGTATCATCAGATGTATTATAAGGAATACTTTCTATAATTATAGGATCATCTGCCATTGAACCAGTAGGTGGGCATATGTAAGTAAATTCAAATGATGTATTACAATTAGAGTCATCGGCAACAACATTAATATTTGTTGTTACACCACTATCATAAGGACCGAATGATAAAGTAGCAGCCTCAGTAGTAGTTTGCGTATTTACCCCATCATCAATTGTTAATTGAGTGGAAGAACCTAAATCTGTAACATCCACATTAACATAATAAATTCCTTCACCACCACTACAATTTGGATCAACTGAAGCTGTAACCGTTGGTTGTGTACATGTATTTTCAACTATAGTGAAATCATAGGCAACATTTTGTGGGGATGGCCATGATGATATAACGAAATAATAAGTTGTTCCTGATGTAACCTCTAAATCAAATACCATCGCATCTGTTGAAGTACTTGATACCATTGTTAACCAACAATTAACTCCTATGTCAGAAATATCAGTATAAACATAAATTCCAGAATATGTAGCTGCTGGAGTTAGTGAAACATTAATAGATGCATCTGCAGATGCAGTATAGCTGTAAACAACATCATCACCACCTAAATAGGAACCTGATCCCGATTCACAGTCAGTTGCAGTATTTGTATAATCATCTCCATAATTAACTGTATCATCAGATGTTTCATATGGTAAACTTTCTATAATAATTGGATTATCTCCTGTACTTCCAGTTGGAGGCGGGGTAAATGTTAATGTCATCCATCCGCTGTATATATCATCACAAACTGCTCTAACATAGATTTCATAAGCTGAACCTTCAGTTAAATCACTAAATACAACTGAATTTTCTGAAGTTATAGTTCCAGCTTCGGTAGGTTCACCTGTTTCAGCTTCTTGCAAAACATACTCAAAAGATGAAACATCTGTAGCAGTCCAAGAAACTGTAGCCGAGTTGTTAGTTAAACCATCCAGTGATAGTGTTGGATTAGCACAACTTTGTGTAATCCCATTTAATATAACATTAGCAATAGAATTTCTTATTTGCCCAGTTGGCGGAGCTGATGGATCTGGATTTGTTCCATCATTATAATAGGTTAATGCTCTAATATCAGTAGTGGTAGAACAATAAAAATCATGACTAGACGCATCATATCCTTCTTGATTTTGATCAACGGCTACTACTAAATTATCAGATCCATTGTAACTAAAAGGATTTTCAAAATCAATTGCAACAACTCCATCAGATATTGAAACAGTTCCAGCGAACATTTGAGTTAAGTTTTCATAAGGCTCCCAAGAATCTCCATCTGTAAAGCTAGAATTAGTAGTATGAGCCATATAAACAGTCCAATCAGAGCAGCTTTCTAGTGTAGTTTCAGCAGTGGCTGTATAAGATATGCCTGAAATATCTCCTGAGCTATTTATTTCAGCTGCAGTATAAATAACCTGACTATAAGTATAGCCATAATACGGTTCTATTGGAAGTTCTTCATTTACAACAGTACCTTGTCCTACTTGAACTTGAGAAAATACTGAAATAAAAGAAAAAAATAATAAAAAAATAATTGCGTAGTTTTTTGTCATGGTAGTATAATTAAAGTTTAAAAAATAAATATAATAAAAAGTTATTTGAATCTATAAATGTTATTGTTTTAAAAACAATACTTGTTCAAAAAATGATTGTACTTTTGTTTTTTTTAAATTAATAATCTTTAATAAATATAAATTCTATTGGCAAAACTCCCAATAAAATACCAGTTTTTAGATTTATCTGACTATGGACGCTCTGGTGGAAATTGGATCGCAAGTAAACTTCAGTACACGAGTTTTACTCCTATTCATGTCACTACTACGTTTATTGTAGCTGGGCTTATTGCAATTGGATTCATGTTATCTGGACTTTATATCCTAGCTGCCATATTTATTATATTAAAATCTGTTTTAGATGCAGCTGACGGTGAGTTGTCTCGATTAAAGAATACCCCATCTTACACCGGTAGATATTACGATTCAATAGCAGATTTTCTACTTAACTTTTGTTTTTTATTAGCATTTTGGTATATCTCTAATGCATCAATAATTTATATGTTAATTGCTTTTTTTGGAATTCAATTACAAGGCACTGTTTACAACTACTATTATGTCATTTTACGAAATTCTGTTGATGGCGATTCTACAAGTCGAATTTTTGAAGATAGTGCTCCAAAAGCTTTGAAAGGGGAGACTCAACAGACGGTAAATATTTTTTATAAAATCTATGATATCCTATATATCTCTTTTGATAAGATTATGTATTACATGGACAAAAATGCAAGTGACAGTCCGCCATTTCCAAAGTGGTTTATGACCCTAGTTTCCATGTATGGTTTAGGATTCCAGTTACTAATTATGGCTGGTATGCTGGTTTTTGAATTACAAGAATATGTAATACCATTTTTTATTTACTATTCAGTTTTTATAATTGTATTTGTACTAATAAGAAAAGTGTTTTTGAAACCTTAAAAAGATAAATATGTTAGACACCATTGACCAACAAATTATTAAACTCTTGCAGATTAACGGAAAGGCTACTATTAAGGAAATAGCGAATAAACTAAACCTAACTACTTCGCCAATATTTGAAAGAATTAAACGATTAGAAAAAGAGGAAATAATTAAAGGGTATACAGCATTGGTGGACCCTAAAAAAGTTGATAAAGGACAAATTGTCTTTTGTAATATCAGTATGCCTAATTATAATGATAAAAATATTAAAGAATTTGAAAATAAGGTAGATTTTATGCCTGAAGTACTTGAGTGTTATCATATTGCAGGAGTTGTTGATTATCAAATGAAAGTTCTTGTTAAGGATATTGATGCGTATGATAAATTTTTACAAAAAATCAGCTTGTTGTCAATGGTGAGAGTCCATAGTAGTGTTGTTGTGCTAAGGGAAATAAAACATACCACGATTGTGCCTAAATAAAAAAAAATTATTTTATTAGTGAGTAAAATATAACAAGGTTTAACTCTTACTAAAAGGTATTAATCAATTACTCTAAAAAACTGTTAAATACAACTCACTTTACCTAGCATATTTTTCTTCAAAACAAAAAGAATAGCATCATATAAAGCATATTTTGCTTAAATATTGTATTAATAGCAATTTTTTATGTATAAATAATATTTTATAAAGAATATTATTATATTTATGTCATGAAAAATCTAATATATATATCTCTAGGATTAAGTTTAATGTTTAGTTGTTCTACTACTACTAAGAATTATGATGTTTTAATCAAAAATGGAACAATTACTGATGGATCAGGAAATCCTGCTTATTTAGGATCTGTTGGTATTAATGCAGACACTATTGCAGCTGTTGGAAAGCTAAATGCAACAGGGACTTTAGAAATAGATGCCACTGGTTTGATAGTTGCTCCTGGGTTTATAAATGTTCTCTCTTGGGCAACCGAATCATTAATTGAAGATGGTAGATCCCAAGGTGATATTATGCAAGGTGTCACTTTAGAGGTTTTTGGTGAAGGATGGTCGATGGGTCCACTAAATGAGAATTTAAAAAAGAAATTAAAATTACCAACAGCACAAGGAGATATTAAATATGAAGTAGATTGGAATACATTGGATGAATATTTACAATCATTAATAAAACGCGGTGTATCACCTAATGTAGCTTCATTTATTGGAGCAACTACAGTTCGAATTAATCACATAGGCTACGAGAATCGTGCTCCAACAGATGAAGAATTGGCTTCTATGGAAGAAATGGTAAGACAAGCAATGGAAGATGGTGCTCTTGGTGTTGGCTCATCATTAATTTATGCACCTGCTTTTTATTCAACTACAGAGGAACTTATTGCTTTATGTAAGGTTGCATCAGAATATAATGGCCTTTATATTTCACACATGCGTAGTGAAGGAAATCGATTGTTACAAAGTATTGATGAATTAATGCGCATTGCAGATGAAGCAGATATTCGTGCTGAGATCTATCATTTAAAAATGGCTGGTAAAGAAAATTGGAGTAAATATGATGAAGTTGTTAAAAAAATCGATTCCGCAAGGACAGCAGGTTTAAGCATAACAACTAATATGTATACGTATGTTGCCGGAGCAACAGGGTTGGATGCTTCCATGCCTCCTTGGGTTCAAGAAGGTGGTTACGAAAAATGGGCTGAGCGTTTACAAGACTCAGAAATACGTCAAAGGGTTTTAGAAGAGATGACCACTCCAACTGACAAATGGGAAAACTTAATGTATGATGCAGGTACTTCAGATAACTTATTGTTAATTGGCTTTGAAAATGATAGTTTACGACATTATACAGGGAAAACTTTAACCGAGGTTGCTAAAATACATGGGAAGTCACCTGAAGAAACTGCGATAGATTTAGTAATTGCAGATGGTAGTCGAGTTGGAACAGTTTATTTTTTGATGTCAGAAGAAAACGTAAAAAAACAAATAGCATTACCTTATATGAGTTTTGGATCTGATGCTGCCTCAATGACTCCTGAAGGGGTTTTTTTAAATTCAAGTGATCACCCTAGAGCTTATGGAAATTTCTCTAGGCTACTAGGTAAGTATGTTAGAGATGAGCAAATAATTTCAATTGAAGAAGCTGTTAGAAAATTAACTTCATTACCAGCTTCTAATTTAAAAATTAAAAAACGTGGTAGCTTGACCAAAGGTTATTTTGCAGATTTAGCGATTTTTAATCCTGAAACTATTCAGGACCATGCAACTTTTGTCGAACCTCATCAACTATCAACAGGAATGATACATGTATTTGTAAATGGTGAGCAAGTACTAAAAGATGGCGTACATACTGGTGCTACACCTGGAAGGGTAGTTAGAGGGCCTGGTTACAAAAATTAATACTTCTTTCCACACTCTTCTTTAGCTTGTCTTTGTTTGAAGAAAATGAGTTTTTAAAAGTACTAATTCAATCTACACAATAAATATACAGTCAAATGAAAAAAACAATTATTTTAAGTTTATCTCTGTTTATAACAGGCATTAGTTTTGGGCAGAAGAATGACAAAAAAATTAAGATGCTATCTGATCAAGTAGAACAGAAAGTTATTGAATGGAGAAGGCATGTTCATCAAAACCCTGAGTTATCAAATAGAGAATTTAAGACAGCTAAGTATATAGAAAGTCATCTTAGAAGTTTAGGAATTACGGTACAAACAGGAGTTGCTAAAACAGGGGTAGTTGGCATATTAAAAGGAGAAAAACCAGGAAAAGTAGTTGCTTTAAGAGCAGATATTGATGCACTGCCAGTTACAGAGAGAAATGACTTATTATTTAAATCTAATATAACTACAACCTATAACGGAAAAGAAACAGGCGTAATGCATGCTTGTGGGCATGATTCTCACGTTGCTATTTTGATGGGGGTAGCAGAAGTATTATCTCAGATGAAAAGCGATATTCATGGAACAATAAAGTTTATTTTTCAACCTGCAGAAGAAGGAGCTCCAAAAGGAGAAGAAGGAGGAGCAGAGCTGATGGTAAAAGAAGGAGTTTTAAAGAATCCTGATGTAGATGCTATTTTTGGATTGCATATTGCTGCAAGTTTAGATATAGGGAAAATAACCTATAAATCAGGAGGTATTATGGCGGCATCTCAATCGTATCAAATTAATGTTAAAGGAAAGCAAGCTCATGGTTCTAGACCTTGGGCAAGTGTAGATCCTATTGTAGCTTCTGTTCAAATAATTAATGGGTTACAAACCATTATTAGTAGAGAATCTGAGTTAACAAAAGAAGGTGCTGTTATTACTGTTGGAATGATTAATGCTGGAATACGAAGTAATATCATTCCAGAAAATGCAACCATTGTTGGAACTATTAGAACTTTAGATTATGGGATGCAAGACTTTATTAACAAGAGAATGAAAGAAATGGTTTCAGATATTGCAAAAGCATTTAGAGCTGAAGCTACAATAGAAATTGACAAAGGATACCCAATCACTTTTAATCATTTAGAATTGACTAGCCAGATGCTTCCTACACTTCAAAGAATAGCATCAAAAGAAAATGTAATAGAAATGGATGCAATAACTGGTGCAGAAGATTTTTCTTTTTTTCAACAAAAAATACCAGGACTGTATTTCTTCTTAGGAGGAAAGGCATTAGATGTAAAACCAGAAGAGGCTGCCGGTCATCACACACCAGATTTTATGTTAGATGAAAGTGGTTTTGTACTGGGAGTTAAAACATTATCTGCTTTGGCATTAGATTATCTAGAGCAATAAGGTTTTAGAATTATATCAAAACACAAAAACAGGCACATAGCCAATGAAAAAGTTATAATACAATTTAAATAGGCTCTACATCTTTGTATTAACTGGTTTTGTATATGAAACTATAATAGTTTGTAAAGAATATTATTATATTAAATTCGGAAATAAAATGACTCAAATGAAGAAAAAAATAGTAATCGCAACTGACAACCTACTCTTAACTGACTATGCTAAAACTGCGCATGGTTTAATAAGAGGCACAAAACGTTTTGAGGTACTGGCTATTATTGATGAAAAAAATAAGAATACCGATGCAGGAGAAACCCTTGATGGCACGTATAGAAATATTCCTGTAATTGCCTCAATTGATGAAGCTATTAAAACATTTGATACTATTGATTATTTAGTAATTGGCGTAGCAACTATTGGCGGTGTATTGTCCAATACACTTTTAAATATCATTTCTGAGGCCATAACAAAGGGTATTGGCATTGTCAATGGACTTCACGATCAACTCAATGAGCGTGAAGAAATTGCGCTACTAGCCGAAGCAGCCCAAGTTGAATTGATAGACATCCGTAAACCGAAATCGATTAAAGAAATGCATTTTTGGACTGGTGACATCTTCAAAGTTGATATTCCTATTATTGCTTTTTTAGCCATGGATTGTGCAATGGGAAAACGAACTTTAGCCACATTAGTTGTAGAAGAATGTTTAAAAAAGAATATGCGTGCCGAAATGATTTATACAGGTCAGACAGGTTGGATGCAAGGCAATAAATATGGATTTATTTTTGACTCAACTCTTAATGACTTTGTTTCTGGGGAACTTGAACATTCCATTGTGACATGTTGGAAAGAAGAAAAACCAGATCTTATTCTTTTAGAAGGTCAATCTAGTCTTAGAAACCCCAGCGGCCCCTGTGGACTAGAATTTATTATTTCAGGAAATGCAAAACAAATTGTTCTTATTCATTCGCCAAAAAAAAAATATTATGATGATATACTTAAATGGGGAGAAATCCCTTCAGTGGAATCAGAAATCGAAATTATTGAAAAGTTTGGCTCAACAGTTATTGCCTTAGCTTTAAATACGTCTGGACTTACTAAATCGGAAGCGATATATCATCAAGCTAGATACAAAGAATCTCTAGGCATTCCTGTGGTTATGCCATTGGAAGAAGGCGTAACAAATATCATCTCAGAAATTAAAGGATTATAATTATGAAAATAAAAAATATTGAAGTCTTTTCAAAAAACTTAGCACTTACAAAACCCTATACTATCGCTTATAAAACCATTGCTGATGTAGAAAATGTGTTTTTACTAGTTACATTAGAAAATGGCATTGTTGGTGTTGGGGCAGCAAATCCTGACTTAGAAGTTGTTGGAGAATCCCCTTCAGATGTTTTAAAAAATTGCCAGTCAGATTATTTTCAAAAATTTATTGGTAAGAGTATAAAACACTTTAGGTCTATGATATATGAAATAGGAACTGCATTTCCAGATAAGCCAGGAACGTTAGTACTTTGGGATATTGCTTTGCACGATGCTTTTGCCAAATATTTGGATATACCTGTGGCCGCAATTTATGGTCAACACCATTACTCACTTGCTACATCAGTTACCATTGGCATAATGAATGTGAATGACACGGTAAAAGAAGCAGAAGAGTATGTGAAACTAGGGTTTAAAGTTTTAAAAATTAAAACGGGGCAAGAAGTAGATCTTGATATTGAACGTATTGTTAAAGTGAATGAGAAATTTAGAAATATTAAAATAAGAGTAGATGCCAATCAAGGTTATGAAGTTAACGATTTAGAAAAATTTATTAATGCCACAAAAAAATTGGGCTTAGAAATAATTGAGCAACCCTTGATTGTGGGCAAAGAAGCTGAACTTGCCAGAATTGACCAACAATATCGAAGTATTTTAGTGGCCGATGAAAGCCTAAAAAACAGCAAAAGTGCTATTAATTTCACGCCTTCTCCACAACCATTTGGTATTTTCAATATTAAATTAATGAAATGTGGTGGTATTTTATCCGCATTTGAGATTGCTACTATTGCCAAGGCAGCTGACATTGATTTATTCTGGGGCTGTAATGATGAGAGTATTGTGAGTATTACCGCAGCTTTGCATGCAGCATTTGCTTGTACAAACACCAAATATATCGACCTAGACGGGAGCTTTGACCTTGCTGAAGACATTGTAAGTGGAGGTTTTCTACTTAATGACGGAATGATGAGTTTACCTAATAAAGCTGGTTTGGGTGTTGAATTAAAACAAACTTAATAGTATAAAAAATGAAAAAACAATTTCAATTAATTCTTCTCTTATCTTTTTCCGTTTGTTCATATGGGCAGCTAAAAGAAAGTCAAGCGATAGACAGCATTTTCACGGAATGGAATAAGACAGATGTCCCAGGTTGTTCATTAGGGATTATAAAAGAGGGTCAATTAATTTATGCCAAGGGATATGGTATGGCAAATATGGAATATGATATTCCGAACTCTGCTTCTTCAGTTTTTAGAATCGCTTCAACTTCTAAACAGTTTACAGCAGCTTGCGTACTACTTCTTGCAGAAAAAGACAAACTAGACTTAGATGATAACTTAAAGAGTTTTTTTTCTGATTTCCCAGATTATGCAGAAAACATCTCCGTGAGGCATTTATTAAACCATACTAGCGGAATTAGAGATTACCTTCAAATAGCCTATTTAAAAGGACTAGGAGACGATGACTTCTATGTTGATGATAACATCATGAAATGGTTAGTAAATCAGTCTGATCTCAATTTTCTCCCAGGCGAAGAATATTTATACAGTAATTCCGGATATTGGCTATTAGGTCAAATCGTTCAAAGAGTGGCTGGAATTAGTATGGCAGATTTTGCCCAAAAGGAAATATTTGAACCTTTAGAAATGAATAATACACACTTTCATAACGACCATACTCAAATAGTAAAAAATAGAGCATCTGGTTATGTTCCAGTTGAAAAGGGCAACTTTAAGATTAGCATGACAACCTTAGATATGATTGGCGATGGTGGCATCTTTACAACAATAAACGATATAAAAAAATGGGATGACGCATTTTATAACTCAACGGTATTAAGTCAGGCATTTTGGCAAGAAATGACGAAACAAGGCGTACTTAATAATGGAGAAGTCATTGATTACGCTTCTGGTTTAATGATAGGTAAATACAAAGGTTTAAAAACAATCAGACACGGAGGATCATTTTATGGTTTTAGAGCAGAGTTATTACGCTTTCCAGAGCAAAAGTTATCTATCGCAATATTTGCCAACAGAGGAGATGCTAATCCACCAAGGATGGCTAATCAAGTTGCTAATATATTACTGAAAGATAAACTTATTGAAGAGGTAGTTATTAAAGACAAAAAAGTTGAGACTGATGTTTCAGAAGAAGAATTTCAACTAAGCCAATTAGTAGGCAGCTATGAAATGCAACCTGGTGTTGTTGTTAGATTATCTATCAAGAATGACTCATTAAATGTCCTTCAAACTTGGGATAAATCAACTTATAATATTATAAAAACTAGTGGAAATACCTTTCAAATCCCAGGAATCAACAACTTAAGTTTTACCTTTTCTAATCTTAAAGATGAGTTGACACAAAGACTCACAACCATACAAGATGGCACAGAAACAATTCTTCCAAGAAAAAAAGAAATTGAATTTTCGGGCATCGACTTAAATGATTATTCAGGTAGTTATTATAGTAAAGAATTGGATGTGACTTATAATTTTGAGATTGAAAAGGGAATATTAAAAGCGGGAATTCAAGACAAACAATTATTGATGGATTGTAATATGAGTGAAATTGACCAATTCACAATGGAATTATTAGGACTAGTTCGGTTTCAAAGAACGGATGGTCGGGTTTCGAGTTTTAAACTTGACTCTGGTAGAGTTAAAAATTTGTATTTCGAGAAAAAGTAAAGAGCGCTTGCAGTGAGTATATCCAACACTTTAAAAATTAGTAGTAAATTAATTATAATTTGTAAACTATGAAAATTACAATACTAAAAAGAGTAACATTCATTCTAACCCTGGGATTATTGTGTTTTCAATGCAAACATGAATTGCCAAATACTCTCCTTATTCAAAACGCAATACTAATTGATGGAACTGGTTCAGATAGAATAGTAGCCTCTGTGCGTATAAAAGGTAATACCATAATTGAAATTGGAGATTTGAAGGCACTAAAAACAGATTCTATAATTAATGCTGAAGGATTGGTTTTAAGCCCTGGCTTCATTGACACACATAGTCATCATGACTCGGACAGCCTAAGAACAAAAGAATCAGCAATTAGCCAAGGTATTACAACCATTATAGTTGGTCAAGACGGATGGTCACATCTTCCTATAAAAAACTTTATGGATTCAATTTATAAAACATCATGGTCTGTTAATGTAGGGTCTTATACTGGACATGGAAGAATAAGATATGAAGTAATGGGTGATGACTTTAAGCGTGAAGCCACTCAAGCTGAAATTGAACAAATGAAATCGTTGTTGGAAACTGATATGCAAAATGGTTCTCTAGGCCTAGGCACAGGTTTAGAATATGATCCAGGAATTTATTCGAGCACCAACGAGGTGATTGAACTTGCTAAAATTGCTTCAAAATATGGAGGCCGTTACATTAGTCACATGAGAAGTGAAGACATTTATTTTAATCAAAGTATTGATGAAATTTTAACTATTGGTCGAGAGGCTGATATCCCTGTTCAAATTTCACATTTTAAACTTGGAAGAAAAGCCCTTTGGGGTAAAGCCCCTGAAATATTAAAAAAACTGGATAGTGCGAGAACAAAGGGCATTAATGTAACTGCCGACATCTATCCATATCAATATTGGCAATCTACAATGACTGTTCTGTTTCCTAATCGAGATTTCGAAAATCGAGAAACTGCAGAATTTGCCTTAACAGAACTAACAACTCCTGAGGGCATGATAATTAGCACTTTTGATGCAAAGCCTGAATATGAGAATTTAACTTTGGCTGAAATAGCCAAAATACGCAGTGAAGACCCAGTAACGACTTATATTGAACTCATAAGAATGTCACAAAAATTACCTGGAGAAAGTATTATAGCCAAATCAATGAGTATGGAAGATATCAAATCCATAATGAATTGGCCTTTTACAAATTTATGTTCAGATGGTAGCCCTACTGGGCACCCAAGAGGATGGGGAGCATTTCCTCGCTATTTAGTTATGGATACTGGACAATCTCTTGAAACTAAAATTAACAAAGTGACTTTGCAAGCTGCAAAGAACTTGAATTTAAAAAATATTGGTGAAATTAAAGAAGGTTATTTTGCGGATTTAGTGTTATTCGATCTTGATTCTATAAAAGATAAAGCCACATTTGAAAATAGTTCTTTAAAGTCTGAAGGCATTAATTATGTTATTGTATCTGGCGAGATTGTATATTCTAATCAAA
>JAPKAF010000036.1 GCA_028825365.1 Flavobacteriaceae bacterium
AAAAAAAATAAAAAAAAATAATAGGTAGCGCATTAGTTTAAATTGTCATCAATTACTTGAATTCCATTATACTCAATAAAATAATCTTTATTTAAATATACTGGTTTATTTTTATTCTCTGAATTAGCTAATCCTACTCCAGCATAAAGAACCTTTGAATCGTGGGATTTGGCATGTTGCTTAAACTTAGCCATCCAAACCAAGTCATAATTATTAGGGTTTTCAGGAAGCAGGATAGCTTTTACAATTACGAAATAGTATTGTTTATTTTTATCGATACAGACAAATTGAGGATTTTTTTTAAGCTTACTATTTACGGCTATGAATTCAAAACCTCTAGACTCTAAATCTTTTCCAACATGGTTCATTGCTAAGTTATGAAGTTCTTGTTTTGAAAGAGGTATGTTCATAAGGATCTTAAAATTTATCCACCAAAATCGTCAAATCTAATATGCTCATCGGGAATACCAAAATCTTCACCCATTTTTTGTACAGCTTGATTCATTAATGGAGGTCCACAAAAATAAAGCTCTATGTCTTCAGGTGACTCATGACTGCTTAAATAGTTATCAATAACACAATTGTGTACAAAACCTACAAAACCATCACCCTTAGCGTCTAAATCCGTTTTAACATTCCAATTATCTTCAGGCATTGGCTCTGATAATGCTAAGTAAAATTTAAAGTTTGGAAAATCTTTTTCTAATTTATAGAAATGATCTAAGTAGAAAAGCTCTCTTCTTGATCTACCTCCATACCAGAAACTAACCTTACGACCAGTTTGCAAAGTTTTGAAAAGATGATAAAGATGAGATCTCATTGGAGCCATTCCTGCTCCACCACCTACATAAAGCATTTCAGAATCAGATTCATTTATAAAAAATTCACCGTAAGGGCCAGAAATAGTAACTTTATCACCAGCTTTTTTAGAAAAAATATAAGATGAAGCTACACCAGGATTAACATCCATCCATCCATTTTTGTTTCTATCCCATGGTGGAGTAGCTATTCTAACATTTAACATAATTTCTTTTCCTTCTGCAGGATAAGAAGCCATCGAATAAGCTCTATCTACTAACTCTTTATTGTTCATAACAAGCGGCCATAAATTAAACTTATCCCATTCAGGCTTAAATTTATCAGGTGATTCATGCTCATCTGGGTGCGCGGTTATATCCATATCTGAGAAATTAACTTCTCCTTCTGGAATTTCAATTTGTATATATCCACCTGCCTTATACCCCATATCATCAGGAATAGAAACAACAAATTCTTTAATAAATGATGCTACATTATAATTTCTAACAACAGTGGCTTCGAACTTTTTTATACCAAATACTTCCTCAGGAATACTAATATTCATATCCTGTTTAACTTTAACTTGACATGCTAGTCTAGCACCTGATTTTATTTCTTTTCTTGTGAAATGAGGTACTTCAGTAGGTAATGCTTCCCCTCCTCCACTGTTAACATGACACTCACATTGAATACATGTACCACCACCACCACAAGCTGATGGTAAAAATATTTTCTGCGCACCTAAAGTGGTTAGTAAAGTCTCACCTGAAGCAACCTCAATTTCTTTTTCTCCATTAATAGTAATCATTACTGGGCCAGATGGGGATAATTTTTGCTTAACAAATAAAAGCACACTAATCAATAATAGTGATACAATTAAAAAAGCAATAATTGTAATAAAAACGGTCCCTAAT
Organism: Flavobacteriaceae bacterium; assembly: GCA_028825365.1. Classification (GTDB taxonomy): domain Bacteria; phylum Bacteroidota; class Bacteroidia; order Flavobacteriales; family Flavobacteriaceae; genus SGZJ01. The sequence goes on from JAPKAF010000036.1 coordinate 1,713, forward strand.
GTTTGTGATGCTAAAATCATATTAATTAACTTCTTTTTTGTTTTCTAAAAATAACTCATTGTCTAATTTTTCAACTGCAACATCTGTCACTAACTCATTAGTTGGTTCTGTCTTCACAGCTTCTTCATCTCCACCAGTTAGCATACCACCAAAACTCATAAATCCAATAGCCATTAGACCAGTAATTATAAATGTAATTCCAAGACCTCTAAGTGGTGCAGGTACATTGGAATATCTAATTTTTTCTCTAATTGCTGCAATTGCTAAAATTGCTAAAAACCATCCAATACCAGAACCGACTCCATATGTAAGTGCTAGAGATAGAGTTGGAATTTCTCTAGATTGCATAAATAAAGAACCACCTAAAATCGCACAATTCACTGCAATTAAAGGCAAGAAAATACCAAGTGAGTTATATAAAGATGGACTAAATTTTTCAACTATAATTTCTACTAACTGAACCATAGTCGCTATTGTCGCAATAAACATAATAAAAGACAAAAAACTTAAGTCATAAATTGCAAAATCTTCACTGACCCAAGCCAGTGCACCATCTTGTAAAATGTATTTATCTAAAAGCCAGTTTAATGGTACAGTAATAGTTAAGACAAAAATTACTGCAGCTCCTAATCCAACAGCTGTATCTACTTTTTTTGAAACAGCTAAATAAGAGCACATTCCTAAAAAGGTAGCAAATACCATATTATCAATAAAAATTGATTTAAATAATAATTCTATATACTCCATATAAATAAATTTTATTTAATCTTCAATTAAATTAGTATTTCTAGACCTTTGAACCCATATAATTAATCCTACAACAATCAAGGCCATAGGGGCTAATAACATAAATCCATTATTTTCGTAACCTATACTATACAATCCGGTTTTTTCAATAGAGTCTCCCAAAACTGCATAACCTAGTAATGTTCCTGATCCTAATAGTTCTCTAAAAAAACCAACAATAATTAATATAAGTCCATATCCTAATGCATTACCAATTCCATCTAAGAAAGACCTCCATGCTCCATTTGCTAGGGCAAAAGCTTCAAAACGACCCATAATAATACAATTTGTTATAATAAGGCCAATAAAGGCACCTAGCTCCTTACTTAAAGAGTATGAGTAAGCTTTTAAAACTTGATCAACAACAATTACTAATGCAGCTACTACTGTAAGCTGAACGATAATTCTGATTTTAGATGGTATTATATTTCTAATTAATGAGATAACAACATTACCAGCACCCATAACAAATATTACAGAAACTGCCATTACTATAGATGCTTTTAACTCTGCAGTAATAGCTAAAGCTGAGCATATTCCTAAAACTTGTATAGTAATAGGGTTGTCATCCGATAATGGATCAGATATTAATTTACTGTCTTTACTTGATAATAAACCCATATACTAGTTAGTTTTTAAGTTTTCAAAATATGATTGATACAATCTCAGATCAGTCTTTATCATAGCTGAAACACCATCTCCTGTGATTGTCGCACCTGCAATAGCGTCAACTTCATTATCATATTTAATTTTATTAGTTGGATCAGAATTACTTTTTGAAACAGTAATACCTTTAAAAATACCATTTTCGTCAAGAAGATGTTCACCAATAAAGTCATCCATGAAAAACCTCTGTTTGATATTCGCCCCTAATCCCGCAGTCTCAGCTTTATGATCAAAATAAGCACCTTGGACTATCATATTTTCATCAACAGCGACATATGCCCAAATAGCATCCCACAAACCTATACCCCTAATTGGAGCGATATAATATGTTTTGCCATCTTTTTCACCAATAAATAATGGCAATTGACGTTTTTCTCCAGCCTTCGCTTTTGTTTGTTCTTTTTTGATATCTATTAAATAAGCATCATTGTTCTCAACGATATCCAAATCACCAGTGATTACAATTTGTTTTTTTATGTATTTTGAAAATTCACCAGCTACTTTACTAGCCTCAATAAATGCAACATTACCTTTTCCTTCATTTTCATGTACGCCCATAGCGTACAATATATTTTGCTGTTTTTCTATTCTTTTGTTCTCATTAATCTTCGGTTTTAATGAAGATGCAACAAAAGCTAATAATGAACCAACTACAACTACCATTCCAGTAGCAAAGAGTAATGTATATAAGTTTTTATCTGTTCTTTTTTCCATTATTAAGCAGTTTTAGTTTTCATTCTATTCAATCTACTATTAACGTTTCCTTTCACAACATAATGGTCTATAGTTGGGGCAAAGACATTCATTAATAAAATTGCTAAAAAGACACCCTCAGGATATGCAGGATTAAATACGCGAATCATAATAGATATAAAACCAATTAAAAACCCATAAATCAATTTTCCTTTATTCGTTTGTGATGCACTAACTGGATCCGTAGCCATAAATACAGCGCCAAATAAAATACTTCCTATAAGTAAATGTTGCCAGTAAGGAACACTCATTAAACCATAAAACTTACTTGACTCTCCAATTACACCAGTATCTATAACAAGATTAAATATTAGTCCCATTACTAAAGCACCTAATATTGTACTAAGAATTATTCTCCAACTACCAATCTTTGTGAAGATTAGGATAAGAGCACCTAATATTATTAATAATTTAGATGTTTCACCTACAGAACCAGGTATAAAGCCATAAAACATTTCGGATAAAGAATAAATAATCTCTTGGTTTTGGGCATAACTACCTAAGATAGTTTCACCAGAAATTGCCTCAGCAGTACCAGTTCTTTCCACTGCTTCATGTACCCATACCTTATCTCCACTCATCCAAGTTGGATAAGCAAAAAATAAAAATGCTCGTATAGTTAAAGCTGGGTTTAGAATATTCATTCCTGTCCCTCCAAAAACTTCCTTTCCAATAACAACTCCAAATATTACAGCCACAGCTAACATCCATAGAGGAATATCAATTGGCACAATAAGCGGAACTAACATACCTGTAACTAAATAACCTTCTTCAACCTCATGACCCTTAATAACTGCAAATAAAAATTCTACAGCTAAACCAACAGCATAAGAAACTACTACTAATGGGAGAACAGTTATTGCGCCTAGAATAAGATTATCCCAAGTAATAAAGTTACCAAGTAAAGAGACCTCTCTAACAATACCATTAGCTGCATCTACAGCTCTGTAATGCTGATATCCAGCATTGAACATACCAAATATAAGGCAAGGAACTAATGCTAAAATTACTGTATTCATTGTTCGTTTTAAATCATCAGCTGCTTTAATATGAGTACCTCCGTGAGTTACTTCGTTGGGTAGGTATAAAAATGTATGAAGAGCATTAAACGCAGGGGCCATTTTCTGACCTTTATACTTTTCTTTTAGATTATGTAATGTTGATTTTAATCCCATGAATTATCCTATTTCTTTTTTCATTAAGTCTAAACCTTCTCTAATTATTTTTTGGTGAGGTTGCTTAGACACACATACAAACTCTGTTAAAGCAAAATCCTCTGGGGCAACTTCATACATGCCTAAAACTTCCATTTCATCTAAATCTTTATACATACATGCCTTAAGTATATGCATTGGATAAATATCTAAAGGAAAAACCTTTTCATATGTTCCGGTAGTTACAAAAGCCCTATGCTCACCATTAGTATTAGTGGTTAAATCAAATTTTTTGTTTGGAAATAGCCAAGAAAAAGTTAGTGCTCTAGAAACTGATACTTTATCAAATACTGGCTTTGTCCAACCAAATAACTCATAGTCATCTCCTTCTGGAATTACAGTAACAGAATTACTGTAGTAATCTAAGTAACCATTTGAATCAACTTTTTTACCTGATAATATATCACCAGAAATAACTCTATTATTATCACTTTTATTGACTCCTTTGTTGCTTATAATAGATTCAATTTCACATCCAATTAAAGCATTAAAATATCTAGGGCTCTGAACTGAGGATCCTGAAAGTGATAATATTCTTTCAGCATTAAACTCACCAGTTAAAATCATATTACCTATAATAACTAAATCTTGAGCAGAAATTGTCCAAACTGACTCACCTTTATTGACAGGATCAACTCTATTAATTAATGTCCCTACATTACCAGAAGGATGAGGTCCTGAAACATTATATATATCAATATTTTTTAAATCTCTAAAAATAGATTTTGAAAATTTTTCAATAGAAACATTAACCTTGCCTTCAGTTAACTTATCTAAAACACTTACAGCTGCTTGTATTTCATTTTTACGATCTTTTAATGTAAAATCTAGATCTGCAGTAAGAGGAGCTGAAGAATATCCAGAAATAAATATAGATTTAGGGGCAGACTTATAATCAGCTATTATATCGTAAGGTCTTTGTTTAATAAAAGACCAACAACCTGTACTAAGTAAAAAATCTATTATTTTTTCACGCGAGGAATCATTTTCTAATTTCCCAGAATTTTTAAAGACTTGTTTTTTATCTGCTAAAATTTTTACGGAAAGAATTTTTCTTTTTTCACCTCTAATAATATCAACAATTTCTCCCGAAACTGGAGAAGCAAACTTCAAAACTTCATCTGATTTATCATAAAACAATATGTCTCCAGCTAGAATTTTGTCAGAAACCCTTACGTTAAGTTTAGGATTAATTCCATGAAAATCAGTTGGTTCAATTGAGTAGAATTTACTAATTAATGCAGGCTCTAATGTTTTTTCGGCTTCACCTACAAGATTGATGTCTAAACCTTTTTTTATATGAATGTCATTTGACATAGTAAGAATGTGAATTTAGTCGTTTAAAATCGCTGCAAAAATACAAATTAATATTATAGTTATCATAATGTTTTGATCATAAATTTTTGATTATTTTTACAAAAAAACTACATTATTGGATATAAATAATTATCATTAATTAAGCCTCATAAAATGTATAAATCAATATTAGTAATAATTCTTAGTTTATTTTGTCAAATTTCTGTTAGATCCCAGATAACAAAGGAAATTTACCCCCCAGAATTTGTAAAGAGTATTTTAATAAAGAGTGGGTCAAATCAAATTGAATTTCCTGTGATTCGTTTAAACAATTCGTTTTCTCTTGAGTTTGATATTTTAAATGGTTATGAAGAAGATTATTATTATACAGTAGATCATTACAATTTTGATTGGACAAAATCTCAATTATCAAAATCAGAATATTTAAATGGATACGATAATACTAAAATACAGAACTACAAGAATTCGTTTAACACATACCAAATTTACAGTCATTACGAGCTGAATTTTCCAAATAAAGAAACTAAAATCATGAAGTCTGGAAATTATATTATTTCAGTATTTAACGATTATGAAGAAATAATTTTTAGTAAAAAAATTGTGATATACGAAGCATTATCCACTGTTAAAATTGGTATTTTTAGAGATAGAGACTTAAGTTATATTGACAAAAAACAAGTAGTTCAATTTGAGATAATAGCACCAAAAATTAACAATCCAAAAAAAACAATAAAGACATTAATTATTCAGAACAATAATATAAACCAATCCATAAGTGATTTAAAGCCGCAATATACAATCGGAAATAAACTAATATACAAATACAACTCAAAGGCTAGCTTTAATGGCGGAAACGAATTTTTATATTTTGAAAATAAAAATATTAGAGGCTCGGATTTAAATATTAGAACATTTGATCTTAAAGATATTTATCACAATTATTTGTATCCTGACACACCAAGAAATAGCAGTACATACTCTTATAATCCAGATATTAACGGTAACTTTTTAGTTACGGCAGTAGACGCCCAAGATGTCGATATTGAAGCAGATTATGCAGTCGTTCATTTTTATTTAAATATTGATAAATTAGATAAAAACAAGTCTATTTATGTCTCTGGAAATTTTAATGGGTATCAGCTAAGCGATATCAACAAAATGAGTTATAACAGTTTTAAAAATAGCTACGAAGCTAAGTTAAAACTAAAACAAGGTTTTTACAACTACAAATACTCTGTTTTGGATGGTAATAGTAAGTTAGAAAGTGGTTTTATTAGTGGTAATTTTGATGAAACAGAAAACAATTACAAAGTTATTGTTTATTACCGCGATTTTGGATCTAGATATGATAGAGTCATCGGATTTAATCAAATTAACTCGGTAAATATAAATAACTGAAAATTGATTTTATTTAAATTTTAAACTACCAAAAATCATTTTTTTTTAATTACTTTTAATGTATAATAAAATTTATTCACCAACAATGGTACAACAGGTTACAAGAGGCATAAAGATTGAAGTAAAACAAAATTTTGAAGGTACTTTTTATAAGAACCATAAAATTCATTTCGCCTTTGGCTATATTGTTTCTATAGAAAACAGAAGTAAAGATACTGTTCAGTTAAATTCTAGACATTGGACAATTTTAGACTCATTAAACAAAGATGAAAATATTGATGGTGAGGGAGTTATTGGAAAAAAGCCTGTTCTTAATCCCGGCGAAACACATGTATACAATTCTGGGTGTTTATTATTATCTCCTTTTGGTTCTATGAAAGGTCACTATAAAATGATAGATCTAGCTACTACTAGAAAGTTCAACGTGACAATACCTTCGTTTAAATTAAGCGCCCCTTTTGCTCTTAATTAATTTTCTTTAATTTTTTTTATGATTATCTTCGCTTAGTTATATAATTAACCTATAAATATTTTTCGATGAGTAAAGGATTTTTTAAAGTTCCGTTAGCAATTAATGAACCAGTTAGAGCATATGAGCCAGGTTCAAAACATAGGGAAGAAGTTCTCGAATCATATAATGAAATGTTCAACAGCAATATTGATATTCCTTTTTATATTAACGGAAAGAGCATTACGACTGATAATCATCAACTAATTTCACCTCCTCACGATCACAAACATATAGTCGGTAAATATTTTATAGCTGAAAAAAAACATGTGAAACAAGCAATTAGTGGTTGTTTGGCTGCAAGAGAAGAATGGGCAAACTTGCCCTGGGAACAAAGGTCTGCTATTTTTTCAAAAGCTGCTGAATTAATTGCTGGTCCATACAGATCTAAAATTAATGCTGCTACTATGATAGCACAATCTAAAACTATACATCAAGCAGAAATAGATGCTTCGTGTGAATTTATTGATTTTTTAAGATTCAATGTTCAATTTGTTACTGATATATATAATAATCAACCAGAAAGTACATCTGATTATTGGAATAGAGTAGAATACAGACCTCTGGAAGGTTTTGTTTACGCTGTTACTCCTTTTAATTTTACAGCAATTGCAGGTAACCTTCCTGCTTGTATGGCTATGCTTGGCAATGTAGTAGTTTGGAAGCCTAGTGATAGCCAAATTTATTCAGCTAAAATAATCATGGACGTATTTAAAGAAGCTGGAGTTCCTGACGGAGTTATTAATGTTGTTTTTGGAGATCCAGAAATGATTACAGAAACTGTATTGAGTAGTCCAGATTTTAGTGGACTCCACTTTACAGGGTCAACTAACATATTTAAAAAATTATGGAGAAATATTGGAGAAAATATTTCTAATTACAAGACATATCCAAAAATTGTTGGTGAAACTGGTGGTAAAGATTTTATAGTGGCTCATAAAAGTGCTAATCCAAAACAGGTTTCAACAGCAATTATTAGAGGAGCATTTGAATTTCAAGGTCAAAAGTGTAGCGCGGCCTCAAGAAGTTATTTATCTGAATCTATCTGGAAAGAAGTAAAGGAAAATTTAATTACTGATATTGCCTCGATAAAAATGGGGTCACCTGCTGATACAAATAATTTTGTTACAGCCGTAATTCATGAACAATCATTTGACAAAATAGCCAAATACATTGATGATGCTAAATCTGATAGTAATACTGAAATTATAGCAGGAGGTAATTACGATAAGTCAAAAGGCTACTTTATAGAACCAACAATAATTGTTACAAAAGATCCAAAATACAAAACAATGCACCAAGAAATATTTGGTCCTGTAATGACTATATACGTATTTAAAGATGATGAATTTGATCAGACTTTATCTTTAGTTGACCAAACTAGTGATTATGCTTTGACAGGTGCAATTTTAGCAACTGATAGATACGCAATAGAAAAAGCTACTAAAGCTCTTCAAAATTGTGCTGGTAATTTCTACATAAATGATAAGCCAACAGGCGCAGTAGTAGGACAACAACCCTTTGGAGGAGCTAGAGGTTCAGGAACAAATGATAAAGCAGGAAGTGTTCTTAATTTACTAAGATGGGTATCCCCTAGATTAATAAAAGAAACATTTGTAACTCCTACCGATTATAGGTATCCCTTTTTAGGTAATTAATTGAAATCTTGAAAAGAATTAACAGCCGTAAATTGTGAATTAATAGCGTTATTATTTGAATCAACAATAATAGCTACAACTCCTAAGTTTTCTATTATAAAATCTGGACTTATTTCAATACTAAAATTAGTTTTATAATCGGTTAGTGGAGATATATCAACTAAGTTATCTCCAGAAATATTAGTAATGGAAAATCTTAAAACATCATGGTGAGAATAATTTTCTATAGGATTTCCTGAATTATAAAAATAGCTATCCTCAACAAAATTGAAGTAATTAGTTTGATCATAAATTAAATTATTTTCTACCAAGTATAAAACTAGTTTATGGTTGTTTAACTCAATCTTTGAAACATACCTTAAATCAACATTTAATGTATTGTTATCTACAATTGAATTTATTGAAATAGCAAGATTGTTTTGTAAACTTAAGAGGTTTTGAACTTCAGAGAATTCATAAGGGTCTAACCAGGAAATAGTTCTGTTTAAACGCGCTGAAGGAAACCCACTTATTGATAACTCAGACCTGAGGTCTGATTCTTCAACAATGGTAAGTTGATCATTATTATGAATACCAACAACAGTAATGTTATCTGTCAACTCTCTTAACTCATCAATAGCATGAGCGACAGGGGGACAATAACCACACCATGTACCTGTATAATCCTCAACCACAACTTTAGTTATAGGCTCTACAATATCAAACATTTTTAATTCAGTAGTAAAAATTTCGGAATCAATCATATACTCAGCATATACTTGATGTGTACCAAAGTTTTCAAAACTAGTCGTGTTACTATTAATTACCTGATCATCTACAACAAATTCAGTGATAGAATTTATATTATTACCTTCTAAATCTATCATATTTAAATAAATAATTTGATTTTTAAGATATGATGACTCTACATTTAGTCCTAAAATTAAATCTGTAGATTGCGGTATTATGTTATCAAAAGACTCTTGTGAACTACATCCAGATAATATAATAAAGGATAAAAAAGTATTAACTAATAAACACCTCATAATTTAATTAGATTTTAATTGGAACGTGAAATTAAGCATATATATTTAATTTACTTCCTTTATTAAAAAAACAAAGTATATTTACAAAAAACTCCAATTCAATGAATAAATTAATTACTATAATAACTATTATTTTTTCTATTTCTGTGAGCTCTCAATCTGTTTTACCAGATTTGAACTTAAATACTTTGAATGGTGAAGAGGTAAGTATTAGATCCATATCCAGTGATGACAAAATAGCCGTAGTTTCATTATGGGCTACATGGTGTGTGCCGTGTATTAAAGAATTAGATGCTATAAGTGAGTATTATGAAGAATGGAAAGAGGAAGTTGATTTTGAACTATATGCAGTTTCTACAGATGACAGCAGAACAATCAAAAGAGTAAATGCTATGGTAAATGGAAAAGGATGGGAATACAATATACTTTTAGATACTAATAACGAATTACAAAGATCACTTGGAGCATCTACTATTCCATTAACATTGATTGTGAAAAACAATAAGATAGTTTACAGACATTCTGGCTACAGTGCAGGAGTTGAATTTGAATTGTTTGATAAAATAAAAGAATTAAAATAATAACCATTTCTTATGAATAGATTTTTATTATTAATCGTATTCCTTTTCTCATTAATAACAACATCTCAAAATACTGAAAACATATTTGGTAGTTTCGAAAGTAATTCTCAGCTTTTACAAGATGATAGTGCTCTTAATTTCACTTCACCTGAAGACAACTTTAGATCAAATAATTATTTGCAAATAAACTATGATATTGGTAAATTTTCATCGGGTATACAATACGAAAGTTATTTACCAAACGCTATGTTGGGATACTATCCAGAATATAATGGCAAAAATGAAATAGCTTCTTATTTCGTAAATGTAAAAAATGAAAAAGCAGATCTTACACTTGGATATTTTTATGAGCAATTTGGTAACGGCTTAATATTTAGAGCTTGGGAAAACAGACAGCTAGGTATTAACAATTCAATTAAAGGAATTAAATTAAATTATAATTTTTCAGACAGCTTTAGTCTTACGACCATTTATGGTCAACAAAGAAACGGGTTTGAATTAAATGAAGCAACCATTCAAGGGATTGACTCAAACTTAAATTTAAATAAATTTTTAAAATTTGAAGAATTGGATTTATCGATTGGAGCTAGTTATGTAGGCCGCTATCAAGATAATTCTACCAATAATTTAATACCAGCAAATGTAAAAGCTTTAGGAGCTAGACTTGATTTATATTACGGTAGATTTAGCTTAAATTTTGAAGCTATAACAAAAGATGCAGACATAATTTCAAACGAAGGAGTAATACAATCGAATAAATTATATGATGGAACTGCTCTTCAGTTAGATCTTGGGTATTCTAAAAAAGGACTTGGTATAAGCTCAACGTTTAGAAGATTAGAGAATTTTAATTTTTATAGCGACAGATTAGCTGAGGGTAATATTTATAATCAACAAACTCTTAGCTATACACCCGCTTTAACTAAACAGCAAGACTATTTGTTGACTAATATTTACGTGTATAGCTCTCAGCCTAGATTAGTTGTGAATGCACTAGAAAATAGATCTGGTGAAGTAGGCTCACAGACAGACTTTTACTACACATTTAATAAAAAAAGTTTTCTTGGTAAATACAAAACTAAAATTGCAGTAAATTTTTCGTATTGGGCAGCTATAGAATCTGATTTTAACCAAGATGAATCCTACGATGTAGAGTTTATTGGAAATGGAAATAGATACTACAGAGATTTTAATTTTGAATTAAAAAACAGGTGGAATAAGAGGTTTAACACTACGCTTACAATGTTAGATGTGATAATAGATAAAGGAGTGGCCTTAGGAGGGCCATTAGGAGTGCAAGGAGATATTAAGGCTAAAGTTGGTGTAATTGAAGGTACATACAGATATGATAATGGAAAATCTTCAAGAGCAGTTATTCAACACCTTTGGACTAAACAAGATAAAAAAAACTGGGTTGGATTAGTTTACGAGTATAACTTTTCCACTAGTCTAAATTTATTTATCGCTGATGGATGGAACTACGGAAGTACTGACAAAATTCATTATTATAATGTAGGAGGAAGCTATTCTAAAAATAACACTCGCTTAAGTTTAAATTACGGAAGACAAAGAGGAGGTTTAATTTGTGTTGGTGGTGTATGTCGATATGTCCCAGAAAATACTGGAATAAATCTTAATTTAAATCTAGTTTTTTAATTAATATTTAATTTGGTAAATACCTGTAATTAAGTCTAAATGCAGTACCGTCCTGGTCACCATTTTCATCTGCTAAATAGAATTTA
>JAPKAF010000037.1 GCA_028825365.1 Flavobacteriaceae bacterium
GCATCTTTTTTCTTTCTGTTTATCCCAGGAAAAAACATATTAGTATTTTTTTGTATTTCTGAATATTCGGGTCTTCTTATTTTTGAGTAATGTTCTGATGGAACTGCACCTGTATAATACACGAGTGTGTTATACATGATTTTAGAAACATAAACAAGAGATATAAATAACCCAACCCAAATTATTTTTGATTCTTCTATTGAGTAGAAATAAAATATTGATGGTAAAGAAGAAATAATTAGACCATTCCACACCATCCATTCTGCAAAATAATTAGGATGACGGGAGTATTTCCAAAAACCAACATTACAAACTTGTCTCTTTTTATTCATAAGGAAAGCTTTTTTTAAAAAATTTTGCTTTTGGAGATCTGCTAAATGTTCAACAATGAGAAAAACTAGCCAGAGTAAGTAGCCAAAAATTTCTAAAGGAGATATAAAATCTTGCGGATTATAACTTTGTATTATTGCTGGAAGCGCTAGAAAAGTCACATTTGCTAAACATTGAATCATGATTTCATATTGTAATGAAATATCAATATTAGAATAGCCTGATTTTTTCCATCTAAATCTTTGGTATTCATACCTAGAAAGTTCTTTATTTAAATGTCCTTTTTTAAGCAATATGATTGCTCCAATACCCATTCTTAGCCCAGCAATAATATACATTCCAGCAATAATATATTTTCTAATCCAATACCCTTCTCCAATCATCAAAACTATAACACCAATACAAACAAGCCCCCAAGGCCAACCAATATCTACGTAAGACATTCTTTTTGTAATAAATGCAGGAATGCAAACTACAATTATAAAAAGTATTAATTGTGTAATTCCATTAACAGAAGTTATTGAATTAAATGTTTCACTCAAATAAAGAATAATGAGACATATTATAAATGGCAGGTATCCTAAGGTGCGGTCAAATATTTTTTTGTACGTAAACATTAATTATTTACAACAAGTAGGCTTAGTCCAATTATTGAAATTATAAAATATACCGCTAGGGTCATTGCACCTGCATAATCCTTTGCAAGACGCTGTCCGATTAGTAAAAAAATCAAACTTAGTGCAGAAAGTTCTATACCTAAAATCGCCATTTCTTTTAATTCAGATGTGTATAGTTGATAAACTCCAACAATCATTAATAAACTAGCAACAATTTCAAGTATTAAAATAACAGCTAATAAAAGTGGAACTGTATTTTTTAATGGAGAATTTTTAAAATGACCTTTTATAAATGATAAATTTCCTTGCCAATCAGTTAGTTTATCAATCCCTGATTGTAAAAAAGTTACAATTAAAAATAATAGAATTAAAACCTCCGTAGGGTAATTAGAAAATAAGTTCATAAATATTTTAGTTTTTTTAAAGGTAATAAAATAGTTTATAACAGTACTTGTCTAATATTAAAGCATCGTTATTTGCTCTTGTTTTATTTCTGTGATTTCTTATATTTAAAGAATCAAGTTCGTAAATTTAGTTTTTCTTTAATATTAATTTTTTTTAACTTTTCATATGAGAATTGATAAATACCTATGGTCTGTCAGGCTCTTTAAAACTAGAAGTATTGCTACTGAATGTTGTAGAAAAGGACATGTTAAGATGGATGATAAAACCTGTAAGCCGTCAAAGGAAGTTTACATAAATGAGGTGTTTTCTGTGAGAAAAAACCAGATAAATTATAAAATCCAGGTACTTGATGTCCCCGAAAGTAGAGTTGGTGCAAAAATAGTGGATTTGTACAGAAAGGACATAACTCCAAAAGAGGAATTTGAAAAGACAGAAATGTTAAAATATTCTAAAGATTATTATAGAAAAAAAGGAGAAGGAAGACCTACTAAAAAAGACAGAAGAGATATTGATGATTATTACGACACTTCTTCTAATTAACTAATAAGACTGTCTTGTAGTCTTTGTTTAATTATTTGAATAATTCTTCTTTTTAGTTCAGAGGGGTTTTTTGTAAAAAACGTTAACTCATCTATAGAAAATTGACCAAGAATAGTCCCTAAAAGGATATTTTTAAAGTTTGTGTCTTTTATTAAAGTTATATTAATTTTTTCTATCTGTTTTTCTTTATTCAGATTGACAAAATCAATTTTTCTCTGTTTCGTGTAATCTTGAAATAATACTATTAATAGATTATGTTGCATTTTTATAATAGGTCGAATAACTTCATTTTGAAACCTTTCAGTATTTGAAGTTCCAGCATTCACTAGGTCTGATAGTATTGGTCTTTCTTTTTTAGTCATCTAATGATTGATTTCTTAAAACTTCTATTTATTTCAGCATTTTTTTTTCGTAAAGTTTTTCAACTTTTTCTCTAGCCCAAGGAGTTGTTCTCAAAAACTTCAAACTTGATTTTAGACTTGGATTGTTTTTAAATGCATTCAGGTTTAGAATAGCCCCTAACTCCTCCCAGCCGTACTTTTGTTGTAATTGCTCTAATATAGTTGTCAGTTTAATCCCATGCATAGGATTATTAGGTTGCTCTTCACTCATTAGCTGTCTTATTTTTTTGAATGTTATTATTAGATAACTGAAGTATAAAATATTATAAAATTCACTATCGCATAAAAAGTTGCTGGTAAAACATTAACGAACTTATCTTTGATTTGGATTCTTACTAAAATTGCACCTATCATTAAGACGGATAATAAAAAAGAAGCAATAGGTATTAATATTGAGTAGTTTAATCCAGCTAATAATCCAGCTCCTCCAATAAACTGAAATGATCCTATAAGTTGACGCTGGTTCTTGTATCCCCATCGATCAAACTCAGATATCATTTTCTTAGAAGTAAATGAACCTACACCATATATAATAAATGAAATGCTCGAGAAAAGAGTAATTACTATGTTTATATCCATTAACTAAACTAAACCATAGTTAAATGCTGCTATAAATAAAGACAAAACTAAAAGAATGAAAGAAGGAACATATTTAGGCCACGGATTCTTTACTTTTACGTGAGCTAACTGTGCACAGACCATCAAAAATGCCATGGCAAGTGAAGACCCGATTAAAAGTTCTTTATACCATATTCCTAAAATTAACATTGTCGCTAATGATATTTTAGCTGCTCCAACAATGTTTCTTAACAAATCGGACAATTTATATTGTTTAAACTCTATAACTATATTATCATATCTAAAAATCCATACTATGATTACAGATATTGAAACTACGAGTTGAGATAAAAGCGATATATTTTCCATTTTTTGGTTTTAAATTATAATCTAAAGATATAAATTATCTTCATAGTAATTAAAGTTATAAAATTATTTTTCATTGAATTTTATTAATTTTTAATTTTGTTAAATTAGTTTATGTTTAATTAATAGTTAGAATAACTTTATAATTATGATTTGTTAGATTTGAAATAAAATTGAATTATTATGAAATTTAAACAGGTTACTCTTTTTGGTGCGAGTGGACTTATTGGAAGCTATTTATTAAAACATCTTCTTAAGGATTCTGAGGTTCATTTAATAAATGTCATTAGCAGAAAACCATTTTATTTACAACATGATAAAATTAATAATATAGTTATTGATTTTACAGACCTCAACTCTTTTTCTAGTTGTATACAAAAAAGTGATGCCGTTTTTGTTTCTATAGGCACAACAATGGCCAAAGTCAACGGAGATAAAACTGAATATCGAAAAATAGATTTTGATATAATTTATAATATTGCTGATGCCTGTAAGAAAAATAGTATTAAAAATCTATTATTTGTTTCATCTTTAGGGGCAGATTCAAACGCATCTTCTTTTTATCTCTCATTAAAGGGAGAAATTGAAGATTCGGTAGAGATATTAAAGCTAGAATATACCTCAGTTTTTCGTCCATCTGTACTTTTGGGAAATAGAAATGAGGCAAGGTTTATGGAAAGAATAGCTCAGTTTGTAATGTATCATTTAGCATCCTTAATTCCTTCTAAATATAAACCGATAGATGCGGAAATTGTAGCTAAATCTATGGTTAATATATCTAAAGACCCTAAGGCAGGATTTAACATTTATCATTATGAGGAAATGATTTGTTAATTAATTTAACCAATAATCAAAATTGTCCATCAGCTCGCCTCTAATTATAGCACGATAATTTTAGTGAAGTTTTTTAAGTATCTTTATTGTTAATTAGTGTTTTTATGAGAACAAACGATTTAAAATATCTATTTGCTTATACTATTCCTATTGCAACACTAATTTCAATCACATCAGATGGTTTGTTAACGTACACAACCCTTTTGTATGCCTTTATCTTTATTCCAGTTTTAGAGTCAATTTTTAAGGATGTCGAATCCAAAAAGGAGGATTCAAAGCCGCAATTAGAAAATAAAGCTTCAAATATATTTTTTGACATATTATTATATCTAAATATTCCATTTGTATTTGGCTTGTTAATTGTTGGTCTTTATAATTTAACTCATTCTCAGTTAGGTTACTTTGAAACCACTGGTATGGTTTTATCTCTAGGGATTCTACTTGCTACAAACGCTATAAATGTAGGGCATGAGCTGGGTCACAGAAAACCTATAGTTGAAAGATGTTTATCCAAGTTATTATATTTACCGTGTTTATATATGCATTTTTATATTGAGCATAATTTTGGACACCATAACAATGTAGCTACACTAAAGGATCCTGCTACTGCAAAATTTAATCAAACGGTGTATAGTTTTTGGATTACATCTGTCTTTGGTCAGTATATTAGTGCATGGAAACTTCAATTGCAGCTCTTAAAAATAAATAAGAGAAGTTTTTTTTCTTATAAAAATGACATGTTTTATTACACTATTTTTCAAATTACTTATTTGTCTATTATTTATTTATTTTTTGGCATCTACGGGCTAACTCTTGCCGTAGCAATAGGGGTTTTATCTTTTTTACTCTTGGAAACCATTAATTATATCGAGCATTACGGATTATTAAGAGAGAAATTACCGTCAGGCAGATATGAAAGAGTCCAATCTCACCACTCATGGAACTCAAATCATTTTATAGGCAGAATTGTATTGTATGAATTAACTAGACATAGCGACCATCACTTTAAAGCTTCTAAAAAATATCAGATTTTAGAAAATAAAACGGAAAGTCCGCAGCTTCCATATGGATACCCCACATCTATACTTTTAGCTCTTGTACCCTGGGTATGGTTTGCACTAGTTAATCCCCTTCTCGAAGAAAGAAAATAATCATATCATAGATAAAATGCTTACTTTTATTTAAATATTTTGACTTCACAAAATTAAAATATAGCAAATAACTCATGGACAAATTAAACCTTTCAAGCTTTGATAAAATATCATTAGATGAGATGAATGGAGTTTCTTTAATGAAACGAGTTGACACCAAATTTATACTAGCAGAAACTCAACTATTAAAAGTTTTAGCTAAACTTCAAAAAGATTACAGGGTTCTAGAAATAGATAATGAGAGACTAATGCAGTACTCCACATTATATTTTGATACTCAAAACAAGAAATGCTTTAAAGAACATCACAACGGTAAATTAAATAGATACAAAATTAGAATGAGAAAATATTTGGTATCAGATATTTGTTTTTTAGAAGTAAAGAAAAAAAACAATCTTGGGGTAACTAATAAAACTCGAAAACAAATTAAAGATTTTGAAACTATCTTATCTTCTGATTCCAAAGAGTTTATTTATAATAGTCAGATTAATGATTCATTACTAGAGCCGGCTTTATACAATAATTTTAATAGGATAACTTTGGTAAATAAGAATCACCCTGAACGTGTAACTATAGACACTAATTTATCTTTCAAATCAGCAGACAAAGAAAAAATATTTGATAATTTAGTAGTTATTGAAATAAAGCAGGAGGGTAAAAGATTAAATACGCTAATAAATAAAGCGCTTAAATTAATGAGTATTTTACCGACAAATTTTAGTAAGTATTGTTTAGGAATAACTAATACTTTTGACAATATAAAATCTAATAGGTTTAAAGAAATTAACCTTAAAATAAACAAATTAAACAATTAAAAAATGGAATTTTTAGACATACCACTATTTGATGATGATTTTTATAAAATGATATTAAGATTCTTTATCAATTTATTCTTTTTGACAGGAATAATAAAATACTCATATTATAAAAATAACTTAAATAAAGATTATTTATTTACATTCTACTCCATAGGGATTGTAGTTTTCTTTCTTTGCTTTACCCTAAAAAAATACGAATTAGACCTTGGAATGGCTCTTGGCCTATTTGCAATATTTGGTATACTTAGATACAGAACAGTACCATTAAATGTTAAGGAAATGACTTACTTATTTGTAGTTATTGGAATCTCCGTGATGAATGCACTTTCGAATAAAAAAATGAGTTATATAGAAATTGTTACTGCAAATTCAGCTATTCTATTTGCTTTATATTGGCTAGAGTTTTACTGGGGAAACAACTCTGTTTTATCAAAAAAAATAGTTTATGAAACAATAGAAAACATTCACCCTGACAATCATGAAACACTTAAAAAAGATTTAGAAAATAGACTAGGGGTTAAAATTATAGATTTTGAAATTGGTAATATTAATTTTCTAAGAGATACAGCCGAGATTACAATTAGATATGAACCTTAATTTATGAATATGACTTTAAAAAATTTTCAACTTGTTTTTTTAATTTTTGCTTTTCAGTTTGTTGCTGCAAACTCTGAATCTGACATAAGAGTATCTCCAGTTTTTGAAGAACCAATTCCTGGTTACCAAAGTATTTATAAAGGTTTAGAAGGCTGGGGAATAGCCGAAGTATCTTTAAAAATAACTAAAAAGTTTTCAATAGATTTAGCTCAACATGTAAGATATAACTATGGTATTGCATGGCTAGATAAATACTTTACTCAGGTTGGGTTTAATTATGAGCTTTTTAAAGATTTTAAGATTGCCGTAAAAGGACGTTTTATTTCCGACAACGACACAGAAGGAAATATTCAAGGAATAGATTCTAAGTTTCGCTATCAAACAGACATCAGCTATAAGCATGATATTGGAATTGTTGATCTTACATATAGACTAAGTTATCAAAACTCTAATGAGCTAGGTCTTTCCGATATTCATAATCAATATGCTAGGTTCAGAACAGGAGTTAATTATAAAATTAAGCCGATTAAAACTGTTCTTAAAATTGAAGGGGAGTTATTTAATCAGTTTAAAAAAGAGAATCAAGATAATGGGATAAACCTTTATAGATTAACGATGAAATTAAATCGTAAAATCAAAAAAAATAATGAAATAGGGGTGTTTTATAGAATTCAAAAAGACATAGACAGAGCAGAGTCAGTGAGTAGAAAAATTATTGGATTTAAGTTTGCTCATAAATTTGACTTAACTAATTAACACTTACTAAATATGAAATATTTATTATTATTTACTTTTTTTCAAACTATTAGTTTCTCACAAAATACTAGTGATGTTTTTACGTATTTAGATGTTTTTGACTTGCAGTATGTTTCCAGCCCGCAAATAAGTCCAGATGGATCAGAAATTATATATAGACGAATGACTTTTGATATCTTAAAAGATAAGGCAGTAGGAAATTTATGGACTGTTAATGCAAATGGCAGTAATCATCAAAAATTAACTTCTAGAGAATCAGAAGAATATGGAGCAACTTGGTCACCTGACGGAGATAGATTAGCATTTATCAGTTCTACAGAAGAGGGATCAGAAATTTATATTTACTGGAAAAACACTTCTAAATACGCTAAAATATCTCAATTGGAAGGAAGCCCATCAAATCTGTCCTGGTCTTCAAATGGTACAGATTTAGCATTTACTATGAAGGTTAAAACTCTAGCTCCAGTTTTAGTAAAAATGCCTAAAAAACCAAAAGGCGCCAAATGGGCTAAAACTGCTAGAATTACCGATCGTCTTTATCACGAATCTGATGGAAAGGGTTATATAGAGCCTGGATTTACTCATGTATTTTTAATCTCTTCCGAAGGATCAGGGGTTAGTAAATTAACATCTGGGGACTTCAACCATAGGGGTCCACTATCTTGGTCTAAGGATAATTCAAAAATTTATTTTACTTCCAATAGATCCGAATCTTGGGAATATGAATTTAGAAATAGTGAGATATATTCAGTTAATGTAATTGATCAAAAAATTAGTTCACTAACCGACAGAGATGGACCAGATTCTAATCCTAAAGGATCTCCAAATGGAAAACATATTGCTTATTTAGGTTATCAAGATAAAGTTCAGGCTTATCAAAATACGCAACTTTCTATAATGGATACTAATGGTGATAATACTAGTGTAATCAGCTTTAATATTGATTCTAGCATTAATGATTACCATTGGGATTCAAATAGTAAAGGAATCTATTATAGTTATGATAAATTTGGAGACACTAAAATAGCATACCTTAATCTAGATGGAACTTCTGAAGATTTAGCTGAAAACTTAGGTGGAACTAGTATAGGTAGACCGTATGGGAAGGGTTCTTTCACTGTGTCAAATAATGGAGTTATAGCATATACAAATACCACTTATAAACACCCCTCAGAACTTACTGTAGTTAGTGGTAAAAAATCAACCCAAATAACTAATATAAATTCACATTTATTAGAAAATAGAAATTTAGGGTTTGTTGAAGAAATTTGGTATAAATCAAGCTTTGATAATCGTGATATTCAAGGATGGGTAGTCTATCCACCTAATTATGATTCTTCAAAAGACTATCCATTTTTAGTGGAAAATCACGGCGGTCCAATATCAAATTATGGAAGTAGATTCTCTGCCGAAATGCAACTGTATGCTGCCGCTGGATATATAGTTTTTTATCCAAATCCAAGAGGAAGCACTAGTTATGGCGAGGAATTTGCAAATCTTCTACATCACAATTATCCAGCTGAAGATTACTTAGACGTTATGGACGGAGTTGATTTTTGCATAAAAAAAGGTATTGCTAATGAGGAAAAACTCTATGTTACTGGAGGAAGTGCAGGAGGTTTAATGACCGCATGGATTGTAGGGAAAAACAACAGATTTGAATCTGCAGTTGTTGTCAAGCCGGTAATGAACTGGATTAGTAAAACACTAACAGCCGATAATTATTTTCAATATTCTGGAACTAGGCTTTCTGGTCAACCATGGGAAAACTTTCAAGAATATTGGGATTTCTCTCCTATTTCACTGGTGGGGCAAATTGAAACACCAACAATGGTTATGGTAGGAATGGAAGATTTGAGAACACCACCGTCGGAGGCAAAACAATTATATCATGCGTTAAAACTTAGGAAAATACCAACTGTATTAGTGGAAATTCCAGAAGCTAGTCATGGAATCGCAAATAGGCCTAGTAATTTAATAACTAAGGTAGCTCATGTTCTAGCCTGGTTTAAGCAGCATCCCTAATTTTTAATGCTTCTAAATTAGAGTACTCAAGATACTTATCATATTAAATCAATAAGTAGTTTAGATTTAATTAATAAATTTGAACATACATTTTATTTCAATTCTGTATATTTAAAAAAGACTTTAATTAAAAAATTAATTTAGATGGAAAACTTATCAAATTCAAATGGTGAAGGATCAGGCAAATGTCCTTTTGCTCCTGCATCAAAAAAACATACTACTGCTGGAGCTTATTCAAACTCAAGTTGGTGGCCTAATCAGTTAAATTTAAGAATATTACATCAAAATTCAGCAGTAACTAGACCAACGAATAAAGATTTTAATTACTCTACTGAATTCAAAAGTCTAGACTTAGATGCGTTAAAGAAAGATCTTTACGATTTAATGACAGACTCACAAGATTGGTGGCCCGCTGATTATGGTCATTATGGCCCATTTTTTATTAGAATGGCATGGCATAGCGCAGGTACATATAGAATTGCTGATGGTAGAGGTGGTGCTTCTGCAGGAACGCTTAGATTCGCACCTTTGAATAGCTGGCCAGACAATGGAAATTTAGATAAAGCACGTCGTTTACTATGGCCTATTAAACAAAAATATGGTGAAAAGATTTCTTGGGCTGATTTAATGATTCTAACGGGCAATTGTGCTTTGGAATCTATGGGTTTTAAAACTTTTGGTTTTGGTGGTGGTCGTGAAGATATTTGGGAGCCAGAAGGAGATATTTACTGGGGTCCAGAAACAGACTGGCTTGAAGACGAGAGGTACAAAGGAGACCGTGAACTCGATAACCCACTAGGGGCTGTTCAAATGGGACTTATTTATGTTAATCCACAAGGTCCTAATGGTAAACCAGACCCGCTTGCCTCTGCAATAGACATAAGAGAAACTTTTGCTAGAATGGCAATGAATGACGAAGAGACCGTAGCATTAATAGCAGGTGGCCATACTTTTGGTAAAACACATGGTGCTGGTGATCCTTCTAACGTTGGTCCTGAGCCTGAAGGTTCAAGTATTGAACAAATGGGGCTAGGGTGGAAAAATGAATTTAAAAGTGGTAAAGGGGTAGACACAATAACAAGTGGGCTTGAAGGAGCTTGGACACCAACCCCTACTAAATGGGATAACACATATTTTGATACGCTATTTGGTTATGAATGGGAACTTACTAAAAGTCCAGCCGGAGCTCAACAATGGGCCCCTAAAGACGGAGGAGGAGCTGGCTCTGTTCCAGATGCTCATGATAAATCAAGAAGTCACGCCCCTATGATGGCGACAACGGATATAGCTATGATTAAAGATCCTAGTTACCTTAAAATATCTAAACGATTTCATGAAAATATTGAAGAGTTTGAAGATGCTTTTGCAAAAGCCTGGTATAAACTAACGCACAGAGATATGGGACCTATTTCTAGATACTTAGGAAAAGAAGTTCCAAAAGAAGTGTTGATATGGCAAGACCCTATTCCAAAAGTTGAACATGACTTAATAAACAGCAATGATATAGATTCTTTAAAGGCTTTAATAACCAAGTCTGAAATTTCAAATTCTCAGCTAGTTTCTACAGCCTGGGCTTCTGCATCTACTTATAGAGGAACAGATAAAAGAGGTGGTTCAAATGGAGCTAGACTTCAATTATCTCCACAAAATAAATGGGAGGTAAATGAACCAAATAATTTGAATAAAGTTTTAGATGTATTAAAATCTATTCAGTTAGGATTTAATCAATCAAATTCTAAAAAAGTTTCCATGGCTGATTTAATAATATTAGCAGGAAATACAGGAGTTGAAAATTCTGCAAAAATTGCGGGTCATGATATTTCTATATCTTTTGTTGCTGGCAGAAATGATGCGACACAAGATCAAACTGATGTTGATTCCTTTTCTGTCCTAGAGCCTAAAGCAGATGGATTTAGAAATTACATGAAACCAAATCAGGATAGGCACGCTGAAGAATTACTTCTTGATAAAGCACATTTATTGACTTTAAGCGCTCCTGAAATGACAGTTTTATTAGCTGGAATGAGAGTTTTAGACACTAATTATGGTGATACAAAACATGGACTTTTAACCAATAATCCAGGTTCATTAACTAATGATTTTTTAGTTAATCTATTAGATATGAATATTGAATGGGAAGCACAGTCAAATTCAGAAACTTTGTTTAATGGAGTTGATAGAAAATCAGGAAATATTGTATGGACTGCCACTCGAGCGGATTTGATTTTTGGATCAAACTCTCAATTACGAGCTCTTGCTGAGTCGTATGCTTGTAATGATTCAAACGAAAAATTTGTTAGTGATTTTGCTAAAGTTTGGACTAAGGTTATGAATCTAGATAGATTTTAGATCTGAAATCAGTTCTTAAATAACACATTTTTGACTATATCGATTTAGTTAGTTATTGCATAATCTTCATTGATTTATCTTTTTAGATAAATATCTTATACTTAATGTATTGGTTAGCTATGGATAGTGTAATTCAAGAACGTTTCAAATATTTAAATATCTAGATATTGTATATTGTTAATTCACTAATAGTAATCCAAGATATCATGTTTAAAAATACTCTTTTAAGTGCCTTTATTCTTTTTACACTTAACTCTTACTCTCAAGTAACTTTTCCTATAGATTTTGAAAGTGGTATTACAACAGAGAATTTTACTGATTTTGATGGTGGGATTGGTTCTGTTGTGGACAATCTATATTCTGATTCAGAAAATGAAAGCTTACAAGTTGGAAAAATTATAAGAGACGGAGGTCAAATTTGGGCGGGAAGCTATTTAGTTCTAGATAACAATATTGATTTCACTACTAATACTGCTATTGCTATGAAGGTTTATTCTGTGTCTCCCGGTCTACATGTTAAATTCAAATTAGAGAACAATGATGGTGCTGCCACTGAAAGAGATGCATATACGTCTACGTATAACCAGTGGGAAACTTTAACTTGGAGTTTTGCGGGAGAGCCTACTAATACATATGAGAGACTTGTTTTAATGTTTGATTTTGGAAATACAGGTAACGGAAATGATAGCTCGACATTTTATTTCGATGATATAGACCAATTTGATCCAACGGGAGGGTTAGCTCAAATTGATATGCCTATTACTTACGATGATTCATCAATCTACTACTCATTAATTCCTTTTGGTGATGAAGAGGGGTCAACTGATATTATATATAATTCATTTACTAACAATAGTTCTGTTTATGTCGCAAAAAGTAGTTCGGCTGAGAATTGGGCTGGTGTAACAGTTAGTAATGAGAGTGGTTTAGAAAACAATATTCCGGTAACTTCCTCAAACTCAAAAATGTATGTACATACCTATGTGACTGGAAGTTCAAATACAGGAATACCTGTAAGACTAAAGATTGAAAATAAGAATGATCCAACACAATCTGTAGAAACAGAGGCATATACAACAGTAGTTGATGCTTATGAAGTCTTAGAGTTTGACTTTAATAATGAGGCTACAGGAACAGCAGCCCTGAATGATAACTACCCATTTAATATGGCATCCTTATTTTTTAATTTTGGATCTGCAGGAGATGACCAAACTGTATATTATTTTGATAATATTTC
>JAPKAF010000068.1 GCA_028825365.1 Flavobacteriaceae bacterium
CAAAAACTAACTAATTTTTTAAATTCAATCATTTATAGTGTAATTATAATGAAGGAATAACTCATGAGTGCAAAACGTGATTATTATGAGGTTTTAGGAGTTTCTAAAACTTCTTCTCCAGATGAAATAAAAAATCAATATCGAAAATTAGCATTAAAGTTCCATCCTGATCGTAATCAATCTGCAGATGCTGGAGAGCATTTTACAGAAATCTCTGAGGCATATGCTATTCTTTCAGATTCTGAAAAAAAGCAAACATATGATCAACATGGACATGCTGGAGTTGATGGTCGATATAGTAGTGATGATATTTCTCAAGGTCGCGGAGGCGGATTTAATGATATTTTTGAATCAATTTTTGGTCGCGGAGGCGGTGGAGGTTTCAATCAACAACAACGTGGATCTAATATTCTTTATCAAACTACAGTAACATTAGAAGATGTACTACATGGAAAAAAAATGGAAATTAATTTACAAAAACAAATTAAATGTGATAATTGTAGTGGCTCTGGTTGTAAACCAGGTACAAATAAAAAAACTTGTGTAACATGTAACGGACAGGGAGAAGTAAGACAAACTCGTGATATGGGATTTGCTTCATTTGTTACTGCTGCACCATGTCCTACTTGTAGAGGTGAAGGTTCTATGATAGAAAAGCCATGTAGTAATTGTAAAGGACAAGGACGAGTTAAAGGAACTAAAAAAGTTGATTTTCAAATTCCACCTGGAATTGATTCTGGTGATTATATTGTCTCTAATGAAGGAAATGAAATTCCAAATGGAGTAAATGGAGATTTAGTTATTAGAGTTCAAGTACAACCTCATAGATATTTCCATAGAGACGGAAAAGATATTTTCTATGATCAAGATATTTCTATGATTGATGCTGCATTAGGTTGTGAAATTAGTGTCCCCACTTTAGAAGGAAATGAAAAAGTTAAGGTTAATTCTGGTAGTCAACCAAATCATATTATTAAATTAAAAGGAAAAGGAGTTTCTCATATTAATTCAAGAGGAACAGGAGATCAGTTTATTCGAATGGTTGTAACTATTCCTAAAAAACTCAGTAAACATCAAAAAAATCTTTTAAATGAATTTCAAAAAACTACTGATTAATTGATAAAAATGAAAATCGCATTAGATGTTGATGGAGTACTTGCCGATGTAATAGTATCTTGGTTAAATTATAGTAATTCAATTCGTCCACATATTTCTAAAAATCAAGTAACTGATTGGGAATTTTGGAAAAAATTTAATATCAATCCATTTGACTTTTATTCTGAATTAAGTTATTGCTGGAAAAATTGGCAATCCTTGCCTCCTACGGAAGAAAATTTATCATCTACAACAAAAAATCTTTCAACCCTTGGACAGGTAGATATTGTAACTGCTAGAGAACGTTCTACTGATACATTTGTAAAAAATTGGTTAAATTTTCATAATATTTCATATGATAATTATGTATCCGTAATTGATGGACCAATGAAAGCTGATTTAGATTATGATGTTTTTATTGATGATTCACCTTTGAATGCAGTAAAATTTCTTGAAAATAATAAAAAAGTTATTTTATACTCACAACCTTGGAATCAACATATTTCAAATCATAATTTAGATCGAATTACAAATCTTTCAGAAGCAATTGAAAAAATTAAATCATATTAATTTTTTATATACTTTCTAATGTTTATTTGATGACCGTTTCTAACGTGAGTTACATGGCTTGTTTTCATTAGTTCTGCAATTTTATCTTCATTGTAAAATTTTATGTTATAACGACCAATTATTTTTTCACAAGTTATACAATAAATTTCTTTAAATTCCATTTTATCACTTAATTAACCCTGTTCTAATTTCTTTTTAATATTTTTTAAAAGAAGTTTATTTATTATTTCACCTGAGGCTTTACCTCTTAGTTCTTTCATTACCATTCCCATTAATGGCCCCATTGCTCTTTCTTTTTGATTTTTAATAATTTCTTGATTTTTGTTTACTATGTCTTTGATAATTTTATCTACATCTTCTTCACTAATGGATTCAATTGAAGCATTTTTCATAGCTTCTTCTATGCTTTTTGATTTTTTAGACATTATATTTTCAAATATTATTTCAATTGATTCTTTGGCAATTTCATCTTTTTCTAATAATTCAAATAATTTGAAAATATATTCATTTTTTAATAAATTTGAATCTAATCCTTTTCTTTCTAAATTTGTAATTGTTGAGCAAAGAATTGATGCAACAAATGTTGGATTTGTTTTAATTTTTTCAATTATATTTTCAAATAATTCAATATATTTAGAATCAAAAATTTGTTCTGCAAGTTGTTGATTCATTTCATATTTTGTTTCTATTTCTTTAATTGAATCGTCCCATAATTTTGGAATATTTTTTTCGGCATCTATCAATTCATCCTTACTGATGATTATTGGAGGAATGTCTGTTTCTGGATACATTCGTGCAGCTCCTGGTCTTGGTCTAAGAAATTTTGTTTCGCCTGATTGAGTAGCTAATCTTGTATCTATTGGTATTCCATGATTTTTGATATGTTCTATTCTTAAAACAATTTGATCAATTACTGTATGAATTTTTTCTTCCGGAGATGCTAAAACTAAAAATGCATCATTTTCATTAATTTGTAAAAAATTCTTTAATTCTTCTAAATCTGATTCTTCTATACCGTAGTTTGGTAACTCGTCTGAATGAAAAACTCCACCAATTCCAAAAAATCTGACTAATTCAGCTACTTCTTTTCCTAATCTAATGCCTTCATAAGGTGAATATCCAAACATTCCAGCCATATTTTTAAAAGATACAGCTATTATTTTCTGATTTTTCTTTATTGCATTTTGAATAATCTTTGATTTACATTTTGTAAATAATTCTGTAATGTCTTTTTTATCTTGATTATTGTATTTCCAATTACTTTCTTGTATTTTTTTTGAAATTTTTAATATTCCATGTTGTCTTTTTGCTTCATATTCTACAACTTTTTCTAATTGATCTAATTGCTGCACACCCTTTACTTCAATTACAACTCCTTTTCCATCTCTAATTGATACATTAACGTCTTGTCGAATTGAACCTAATCCCCTTTTTACTTTTTTTGTACTTCTCAAAATTCTTCCTAACGATAATGCAATTTTTTTAATTTCTGCTGAATCTACTTCAAAAGGATCTGTTGCAATTTCAACTAGTGGTACACCTAAACGTTCTAATCCAAATTTTCTAACATTCCCTTCTTCTCCTAAAATTTTTGCTGCATCTTCTTCTAAACAAATTGATTGAATTCCAATTTTTGTTTCTCCTGCATTATAAAATCCACCTTGTGAAATTAGCATTGTACGTTGAAATCCAGTTGTATTGGAACCATCAATTACTGTTTTTCTCATAGGATAAATTTCACTAAAAATATTTGATTTTA
>JAPKAF010000038.1 GCA_028825365.1 Flavobacteriaceae bacterium
TTTTCATTCATGCTTCTAGCATTTTCTTGTAATAACGCTGATCATACATCTGAGGTAATATCCAACGGATTTACTTCTAATGAAGGAGAGAAAGTAACTATGGGTAGTCAAGAATCTGTTGATTTTGTTATGTCTATAGACAAAGCTTGGAAGATGAGAGATTACGATACTTTAAAATCATTAATTTCTGAAGATGCTGAATTATTATTAGAAGACGGAAGAGTTTTAACTGGTGGAGATGCATTTGTTAAGATGGTTCAAGATGATTATCAAGAATCTGTAGTTGAAAATGGTGGAGAATGGGACTGGACTGTTAACTATGCCTTTTCTGTTAAACCAGATTCTAACAAATGGGGTGAGTATGTTAATGCACGATTTACAGGATCTAGTGGTATTTTTGAAGAGTGGTACCAAATTAAAGATGGAAAGCTAGTTTCTTGGACACAATCTAAACGTGCTTCTGCAACTAAATAATCATTACAACTTTAAAAAAAAGCTTCCCAAGGGAGGCTTTTTTTTTAATTAGTTTTTAATAACTAGATGTATTCAATATTATGAGCAAAAAAGAGATTATTATTGAAGCTACAAAGGTCTTTGTAAAAGAGACTTTAAAGGATGCGGAGGCAGGGCACGACTGGTTTCATACTTTACGTGTTTACAATAATGCAAGACTAATTGCTAAAAGTGAAAGTGTTGATCTATATATTGTCGCTTTAGGTGCTCTTTTGCACGATATTGCAGATAGTAAATTTCATAATGGAGATGACACTGTCGGTCCAAGGGTTGCTAGAAAATTTTTACTCCAACACAATGTAGATAGTTTTGTTATTAATAGTGTAATTGACATCATTAATAATATTTCATTTAATAAATCTTTGGAAACTAATAATAAACCTAACTCTATTGAACTAGATGTTGTTCAAGATGCAGATAGATTAGATGCTATAGGAGCTATAGGAATTGCACGCTGTTTTAATTATGGGGGGTTTAAAAATAGAAAACTCTTTGATCCTTCGATTAAACCAAACTTGAAAATGAGTAAAAAGGAGTATAAGAATTCTAAAGCACCAACGATTAATCATTTCTATGAAAAACTGCTTTTACTATCCGATAAAATGAATACAAAAACTGGAAAGAAAATCGCAAAAGAGCGTCACCAATTTATGACAGAGTACTTAGACCAGTTTCATGCAGAATGGGAAGGAAACAGGTAAATTATAGTTTTTTTTTAGTATTTTCTTTTGGCAGATATTTAGCTACTCCTCAACTTCTACTATTTGATTAATAATGGTAGCTAATTTAAAATCTAATAATGTTACTCCACCTGCATCGTGTGTTGTTAGTTTAATATCTAGCTTGTTGTAGGTATTCTTCCACTCAGGATGATGGTTAAGAGCTTCACATTCAAAAGCAATTCTATTCATCGCAGACATACAATCTTTAAAATTATCAAATTCAAAGTCTGTGTGTAAACCATTTTCGTAATAATCCCAATCTTGTAAAGATTCTATTTTTTTTTCTATTTCAAGATCTGTTAGTTTTTTCATTATTGTCTTTTTTATGATGTTTAAATTTCAATATCCCCAAATTTATATAAAATTTCTTTTTCTAACTTACCATTTTGATCATAATATTTAAATAACCCATTTTTTTTATTATTTGTATAATTACCTTCTCTTGATACTTTTCCGTTTTCATGAAACCATTTTAAAGAACCTTCTCGTTTACCAAATATTAAATTTTCTTCTAACTCTAATTGACCATTTTCATTATAGAATTTAGTTATCCCGTGCTGCATATCTTCTTTCCAATTAACCTCTTGTTCTAATTGACCATTATCTTTATATATCTTCCACGGTCCATCTTTTTTATCTTTTTTGTAATAACCTTGTTGTTGTAATTTACCATTTTCATGAAATGATTTATATTCACCTTCGAGTTTATTATCTATTATCATATTCGTAATATTAAATAATTAATTTACAAAACATATTTTTTTTAACTATTTTTAAATATCATTCAAGTACCAATTTTCAATATATAATTGAATAAGTGCCTTGTTTAACTATATTTAGTATTAACATTTAATTTTATAACCATGGTTGAGTCGTATAAAAAAATAATTGATTTTGACGATAATTATGATGCAATTATAATTGGATCTGGTATGGGTAGCTTGACTACGGCTGCACTACTTGCTAAAGAAGGAAAAAAAGTACTTGTTTTAGAAAGACACTATGTCGCTGGTGGGTTTACTCATGTTTTTAAAAGAAAAGGGTATGAGTGGGATGTTGGTATTCATTATATAGGCGAGGTTCAGAATTTAAATAGTCCGATTAGAAAAATGTTTGATTATGTCTCCGACAACAATCTTAAATGG
The DNA here is from genome assembly GCA_028825365.1 of Flavobacteriaceae bacterium. GTDB lineage: Bacteria > Bacteroidota > Bacteroidia > Flavobacteriales > Flavobacteriaceae > SGZJ01. The sequence goes on from JAPKAF010000038.1 coordinate 2,381, forward strand.
GCGGATATGGGTGATATTTATGATAGGATAGTGATAGGAGATAAAACTTATGATTTTGTAAAAGGGGTAGAGAATTTTAAAAATAAACTTAATTCCTATTTTCCAGATGAGTCTGAAGCTATCAAAAATTATATTCAAATGGTTTTTGATTGTAACAAGTCAATGAAAGGTTTTTATATAGAAAAGGCATTGCCAAGTTTTATAAGTTCTCTACTAGGTTACTTTATTAGAAAAAAGTATTTACAATACTCTTCTAAAACCACTTATGAAGTAATAAGTTCATTAACTAAAAACCAAGAGCTTATTAAAGTTTTAACTGCTCAATACGGAGATTACGGTTTGCCTCCCAAGCAGAGTAGTTTTGCAATGCATGCATCTGTAGTTAAACATTACTTTAAAGGTGGGAGTTTTCCAATAGGGGGTTCTTCAGAAATTGTTAATACAATTAATCCTGTGATTGAGAAATCGAAAGGAAAAATCATTATTAGAGCAGAGGTTAAAGAAATTATAGTAGAAAACAATAGAGCAGTTGGAGTTTTAATGGAAGATGGAAAAAAGTTTTTCTCCAAATTAATAATAAGTGGAGTTGGTGTCTTTAATACTTATAATAAATTAATTAGTGATAAGCTTAATATAAAGCATGGATTTAAAGACAATTTAAAGTCTGTTAAACCATCTGTTGCTCATGGATGCCTATATATTGGTCTAAAAGCTAACGCAAAGGATCTTAAGCTGCCTAAACACAACATATGGATCTATCCTGAAAAAACAGATCATGACACATCTGTTAAAAACTACCTTGAAGATCAAGAGAATGAATTTCCACTTGTTTACATTTCTTTTCCATCTGCTAAAGACCCATCTTGGGATTCAAGATATCCAAATACAAGTACAATAGATGTAATAACATTGCTCCCTTATGAAAGCTTTGCTAAATGGGAGGGGACTTCATGGAAAAAAAGAGGAGAATCTTATGAAGATTATAAAGAAGTTATTTCAAAAAGATTGTTAGAACATTTATTTAAGCAGCTCCCTCATTTAAGAGAGCATATAGATCATTATGAGTTATCTAGTCCATTAACTACTAAGAATTTTGTTAACTATGATAAAGGGGAGTTGTATGGAATAGACCACACTCCAAAAAGATTTAATCAAAAGTTTTTAAAACCTAAAACCCCAATTAAAGGTTTGTATTTAACTGGTCAGGATATTGTAAGCGCAGGAGTAGGAGGTGCTCTTTTTTCAGGTTTAATAACTGCTACGGCTATTACTAGAATTGATTTCATGAAAAAAATATACAAATAACCTTCTACATGGCTATTAAATAAAAACAGTTCGATTATATAATTAAGACTATGTTTAAAAATATAGAAATACATAATAGTCAAGCTAAGGATATAGATACAATAGCTAAACTGTACAATGAAGCTACAGACTATCAAATAAAAAAATCAGCTGTCCCATGGCCAGTAATAGAAAGGCAATTAATTGAAAGAGAAATTACAGAAAAAAGACAGTGGAAAATCTTAATTAACAACAAAGTAGCTTGTGTATTTTCAATATCTTATAGTGATCCACAGATTTGGTTAGAATTAAACGAAGACCCTGCTATATATATTCATCGTATTTCAACATCACCTGAATTTAGAGGTCATTATTTAGTCAAAGAAATTATAAAATGGTCTATTAATTTTGCTAAAGCAAATAATAAAAAATACATACGTATGGATACTGTAGGTGAAAACCTAGCACTTATCAATTACTACAAAAAATGCGGTTTTGATTTTTTAGGGTTATCTAAATTAAAAGATACTTTAGATCTCCCATCGCATTACCACAACTCTACGGTTTGCTTATTTCAAATTAAAATTAAATAATTAATTCTATTGCATGTAACTTCCATCGGGTAATATTGAAGGGAATTTATATAATGGATTAGTTAAAAGGGCATAAATTGAAGTATCTATATTTTCAACTAAAGTTCTAGTATTTAAATCCCATTCTTGAGATATTTCATTTAATCTATTTTCTTGAGCACCTAAAATAGAGGTCATTCCCCAGTAAATATATTCTGTAGCCATACACTTATAATCGCATGTTTCGTCATCATAGGTGTACCATGCGTTATTAGGATAGTTTTCTGGAATACTTGTAAAATTTCCACCTCTAGCTATATCCATTGCACTAGTTAAAGCTGTTCCTGCGTTTTCTCCAAATATTTCAGGATAAGCATCGCTGTATCCAGAATAGGTGATTACATGCCAAACTTCTTCTAGAGCTGCATCAAACTGTCCTGTTTGCCCATTTGTATGCCATACAGGAATAGATTCATCAGCTCCTAAGTCTTGAGCGTTGATATTTATTTGAGACTCAGATTTCCACATAAAAAGAGATGCATCATTGTTTAGTAATGTTGTAAGTAGTAATGAATTATCTACAACCCCATTTTCATCATTGTCTAAATATTGAGCCATAATATTAGCAGCATGAAGTAGTTTTGAATCTTCCACTTCATAATAAGCATAAATAGGTATTCCAAAAACTACTACTTTTCGATTTGTTGCTGTAAAACCACTGTCTGTATGAGCTACAATAGTAAAGTTTGGATCATTTCCAGGGCTTACAGCTTCAGAATTATTAGAATCATTTTTGCAAGAAATAATAGTTGTTAATATTATAGTAAGAATGAAGGAAAGTAACTTTTTCATAAAAGTTGTAGTTTAGTTTTAAGGACTGTTACTAATATACGTTATATGTTTTTATTTAAATTTAATTACTATAATTTTGCCAAAAAATGATTCCAATGCTAAAGGCTATTTTATTTGATATGGACGGAGTAATTGTTGATAGTGAGCCCCTTCATAAAAAAGCATATTATAAAATGTTTGAAGAGGTTAATATTGAGGTTCCCGTATCTTTATTTGAATCTTTTACAGGTCAGTCAACATTAAAAATCTGTGAAACACTTTGTAAAGACTTTAGTTTGACTCAAGACCCGAAAGAGCTTGTTTTCTTAAAGAGAAAACATTTTAAAAACATCTTTGAAAACGATTCAAATTTTCAGTTAATTGATGGTGTTTTAGATCTTATTAAGGACTACACTGCTAATGGATTAAAATTGGTGTTAGCCTCCTCTGCATCGATGGTTACTATTAATAATATTTTCAACAAATTTGAATTAGATAAATACTTTATAGCTAAACTAAGTGGAGCTGATTTAAAAGCATCTAAGCCACATCCTGAAATATTTATAAATGCTGCTATAGCTTCAGGTTTTAAAAAAGAAGAATGTTTGGTAATTGAAGATTCTACAAATGGTATAACAGCTGCTAATTCAGCAGGTATATACTGTGTTGGTTTTGATAGTTATCACTCAAAGAACCAAGACTATTCTAAGGCCGATCTAACTATACAAAACCTAAATCAAATTTCTTTTAATAAAATAATACACCTTTTTAAATCCTAATTTATGAAATCAACTAATTTTCAAAACACAAATACTGCTCTAATAATAGTCGATGTTCAGAAAGCTTTTTTAGACAAAGATTACCCTGGGATTAAAAGAAACAATCTTGATGCAGAAAAAGTATGTGGATTAATATTAAATAAATGGAGAGATTCAAATCTGCCTGTTATACACATTAGACATAGTTCAATAGACCCTAGCTCTAAGCTTCATGAATCTAAGCCTGGGTTCTTGTTTAATGATTATGTTTTACCACAAACAAATGAGACTATATTAACAAAACATGTAAATAGCGGTTTTATTGGAACTAATCTAGAGACATTATTAAAGGATCAAAATATTAAAAGATTAGTGATAGTAGGAATGACTACAAATCACTGCATTTCATCTACAGCTAGAATGTCTGGTAACCTAGGTTATGATACTTATGTAATTTCTGATGCTACAGCTGCTTACAATACAATTGGTTTAGATGGAAAGATGATTGACTGTGAAGTTATTTACAATACTTCCTTAGCTAACTTAAATGAAGAATTTGCTACAATCTTATCTTCAGAAGAATTATTTAGTTCACTCTAAATCTGTAATTTATACTATAGATGCACCCCAGTAAGTGATAAGAGCCCAGATTAAATATCTTAGTATTTTCCCTATAAACATCCATATTGCTACTAATATGTAATTAGTTCTAAAAAACCCTAAGCTAACTGCTATTGGATCACCAATTATAGGGAGCCAGCAAAAGAAAGCCAATAAACTACCCCATTTGTCGATCTTAGTTTTAAACTTATAGATCTTTTCTTTTTTTAATTTAAAATACTTCTCTAACGTCTCCCATTTGCCTAATCTACCTAGGAAATAACTACTTAGTCCACCTAGCCAATTTCCAATAGTAGCGACCAAAAGACTTACTTTTATATCGTATCCATTTATAATTAAGAGACTAAAAACAACTTCTGAGCTAAAAGGTATTATCGTAGCTCCTAAAAAACTAGCTATAAATAAGCCTAAATAACCCCATTCTACAAATCCTTCCAATTAATAAGTATTGATTTTTATTTTTACTAATTAAAAGTAATCAAAACTTATTGATCATTTTGATTTTTCATCTCCATTTATATAAATAGAATAGTATATTTTTATTTTGGCACAATCTATTAATTGGCATTATTTATCAATACCAGATATGATATTGTATCTTTGCAAAGGTTTAAAAATAAACACATATGAATTTTGACGATTTAGGACTAATGCCATCTTTACTAAAGGCGGTTAAAGAAAAGGGTTATGAAGTACCATCTCCAATTCAAGAAAAAGCAATTCCTTTAATATTAAAGGGAAGAGATATTTTAGCTTCTGCTCAAACCGGAACTGGAAAAACTGCTGGATTCACACTTCCTTTATTGCAAAGGTTATCTGAAAATGAGCCAAAAGGAAAAAGAAATATTAGGGCATTAATATTAACTCCTACAAGAGAACTTGCTGCTCAAATTTATGATAATGTATTAGAGTACAGTAAGCATATTAATTTACGTTCTACTGTTATTTTTGGAGGGGTAAATCAAAGACCTCAAGTTGCAACTTTGCGCCAAGGAGTTGATATACTGATAGCAACTCCAGGAAGATTACTAGATTTAGTAAACCAAAGAGTATTATTTTTAGATAATGTAGAAATCTTAGTTTTAGATGAGGCAGATAGAATGCTAGATATGGGTTTTAAAAGAGACATAGATAAGATAATGAGTCTAATACCAAGTAGAAGACAAAACTTATTGTTCTCAGCAACCTTTTCTAAAGAAATCAAATTTTTAGCTAGAGATATATTAAATAATCCAGAAACAGTTGAAACTTCTCCTCAGAATACAACTGTTGAGGCTATTGTTCAAAAAGCATATAAAGTAGACAAGAATAAAAAACCTGAGTTAATCATAAAGTTAATTAAAGAAGGAGGATGGTCACAAGTTTTAGTTTTTACAAGAACTAAGCATGGAGCTAATAACCTTTGTAAAAAAATGATTAAATCTGATATTCAAGCTGCAGCTATTCATGGAAATAAAAGTCAAAGTGCCAGAACTAAAGCATTATTTGGTTTTAAAAATGGTACAGTTGAGGTTTTAGTTGCTACTGATATTGCAGCAAGAGGATTAGACATTCCGCTTTTGCCACATGTTATTAATTTTGAACTTCCAAATATTCCTGAAGATTATGTTCATAGAATAGGAAGAACAGGAAGGGCAGGAGCTAAGGGTGAAGCTTTATCATTAGTAAGTGGAGATGAAAATATTTATTTAAGAGATATAGAAAAGCTTATTGGTAGTAGAATACAAATAAGTACAGTTGAAGGCTTTGAGCCTGATCCAAATTTTGTTCCAGCAGAAAATAACCAAAGAACAAGAACAAAACATAAGCCTAGAAATCCTAACAAGGGATACCCTAGAAGACGTAATAGGAATTAAGTTAGAGTTTATCAATTGACAAACCGTGTTTTTAGTTCTAAAATATAGTATGTCTAAAGCCTAAGAACCCTCTAATCCCTTGATTAGATGTATATACATAACTTGGGTCAAAGGATAATGCATATGGATTATCATTTGTGGCCAAAATATTTCCATTATCATCGTAACTAACATTCTCATCAAAAGGGTCAAATGATCTAGCAATACTATCGTCACTAGGGGTGAAGTTTAAAATATTTTTCACTCCTCCATAAATCTCCCATGAATTACTCAGTTTTTTTGTTAATTGAATATTTTGAATACTATGCCAAGGTGAGAATTCTGGTCTAGGATCTGTATCACTTAATAATGGTAATCGCATTGGTCCATACACATTACCTGTATAGTCAATTAAAACGCCCAAATCTAATAAGTTGTAAGAAATACTCCAAACTCCACTAAATTTCTCCGTTAAAATTTGTTGTCTAGTTATTCCTGAGTCTGTTACGCTCACATCCATCAAGGTAGCACCTAGTAATGCTTTTAAGCCATTTGAAAATACAATATCAATATTTGTAGATACGCCTTTCGATACTGCATGTCCGTCAAGATTTGAATAAATTATTTTGTTTGGGTCAGATTCATAATCGGGTAATATTCTATTATTAAAATATGTATAGAATATACTTGTATCAATATTCATTAACATGTTGCTTGTGTTAATTTTCTTTACGTAGTTTAAATTAATATTCCACGATTTTTCAGGTTTTAAATCTCCATTGAATTCTACCTCTCTAGCTCCTGTAAGTGCTGCGTGATCTTCAGTAAACACATTAGCTACTCTAAACCCATTACCTACACTTAATCTTATTATGTCCCTATAATTAGCGTTATTCCATTTATAGTTTATGCGTGGAGATATAACACTACCATGAATACTATTATAATCATACCTCACTCCTAATAATAATTTATTCATTGAATTTATAGTTATTTCGTCTTGGATGAAAAAGCCTGGTAAATGTGTTATTGACTCATTATTAGTAATCCCGTCAGAGTCAAGAGTAGCAAAGGTATCATCATCATAAAAACTATACCTATATGCAATACCCATTAACAAATCATGTTTTGTATTTAGAATCTTATTCCAGGTTAGTTGACCGAAACCAATATATTGTTTAGCTTGAAATGAAGTAGTCCCGTAAAAGGAATTTTGATTATGACCATTACTACTAAATTGAAAAATAATATTTTCATCAACTGGTAATTCATAGGTTCCAAAGGCTTCCCATCTTGAAGTAAATATACTTTCTCCATAAACTTCATTTCCGCCTCTGTATGCATTTGAAAAACCCATTTCACCACCCCATCTGTCTTCGTAAAAATAACGACCAGCTAAGGTTAGCTTTTTATCATTTTTTCTTTTAAAGTCTATTTTATTAAAAATTGAAACTCTGTGCTGCAGAGTAAGATCTGTAAAATTATCTTTATTATTATCAATTGGGTTTTGATAGGAAAAATAATTAACTCCAAGTAGACTAGTTGCATTCTCTCCTATATTAAACTTATTACTGATATCTACATTCAATTCACCCCATGAGGTTGAAAAAGTATCACTTGAGAATAAGGGAGCGTTATAAGCACTTTTAGTAATTAAATTTATTACTCCACCTACAGCTTCTGATCCGTACAAAGTAGAGGCAGGACCCTTTACAATTTCAACTCTCTCAATTAAAGATTTAGGAATTCCAGTTAATCCATAAACAGTTGATAGCCCACTAACTATAGGCATGCCATCAATTAAAACAAATGTGTATGGGCCTTCTAGTCCGTTAATGTGTATATCTCCAGTGTTGCAAACATTACAATTTAGTTGAGGTCTAACTCCATTAATGTTTTGTAATGCTTCAAATATAGAAGGGGTAGGGTTCTTCTTGAAAAATGTTTTAGAATAGACTTCAATCGGAACGGCACTTTTTAATTTACTTACTGCTTTTAATGTCCCCGATATTACTATTTCGTCTAAATAACTATCATCAACATCTAGATTAACATCTAATTTTATTGAACCATTAGTAGTATTTACTTTTATATTTTTTGTTTTAAACCCTAAGCCGGAGACATTCACAGTATAATTATCTGGACTTATTCCTTCCAAGATGTAATAACCTTTGTCATCTGTTACTGTTCCTTTTGAGTTCTCCATCATGTATATATTTACAAATGATTGAGGAATTTCATTATGAGTTACAGTTCCTTCTATTTGGTATTCTTGAGCGAAAGAATTTATAGTTAAATTTATAAGTACTAATAAAATATATTTCTGCATTTTTAAACTTTATTGTTAGACTGCAAATATATATAAGTTAGACTAATCTAACAAATAGATTAATATAATTTTATATCTTAGTACTAAGAATAAATTACATGAATAGTCAAACGAAGGAGAATTACTTAAAGTCAATCTATTTTTTATCCAAAAAAAATAAAGAAATTTCATTAACTGAATTAAGTGATTTGATGAATGTTAGTAAGCCTACTGCTAATAATATGATTAAAAAGCTAACACTTATTGGCTGGGTTAGTTATGAAAAGTATAAACCAATATTACTTACGGATAAAGGAGAAAAAGAAGCGTCTTTGATCGTTAGAAAGCATAGACTTTCAGAAATTTTTCTTTCGAAGATCATGGGTTTTGGTTGGGAAGAAGTACACGATATTGCAGAAGATATGGAGCATTTAAAATCAGAAAAATTATTCGACAGAATGAATGAATTGTTAGGTTTCCCTAAAGTTGATCCGCATGGATCTCCAATCCCAAACAAATCTGGTGAAATATATGAAGAGAGTTATATAAATTTTTCAAAAATAGAACATGGTAATAATGTTAGGCTTTGTGCTTTAGAAAATAGTTCTAAAGAACTTTTAGTTTATCTAAATAATAAAAATATTCGTTTAGGGACTGAATTATTTATAAAGCATATTGAACCTTTTGATAATAGTGTTGTGGTTAATTATGATGGGTATAAATCAGTAACCCTTAGCTATGAAGTGATAAAAAACTTTTTAGTAGAGAAAATATAAATCATTTTTTTTTAAGCTTTATTTCATCTCCTTTTTTATTGAATACTAGTATGTATTTTTCATTTTTATAAAACTCTATTTCTATACCCATGATTTCGTTTTTAAATCTGTTTTTTGTTATTGGAGTAAGAGCAAAGTTTACAGAAGGAATTTCATGGTAATTTAGAATTAAGACACTATTTTTTTCTGTAATTTTTAAAGTTTTTTTTCTTTTTGTGTAAACACCTTCAAAATGACTTAAGTCTTCCTTTGTTAATTTTAAAGTTGAATATTTGTTATTATCTACATAATCTGTTTTAAAGTTGTAGCCCATGATTTCAACATACAAAGTTCTAATATCCCATCCAAAAACATTAGAGAGGTAGGTAATTGATAAATTGTCATTTGGAAAAATAAATGCATTTGATATAAACCCATCGATTCGGCCATCGTGACCAAAACCAGTTTTGTCAAAAAATTCAACTTTCATCAATCCAAAACCATAATCACCATTGGTTAAGTTATTTGTCATCTTGTCAAGGGATTCTTCACTTATTATTTTATGATTAGATAAAAGGTTAAAAAACTTATTTACATCCTTTGATGTAGAAATCAATCCTCCTGCACCTGAAGAGATTCTTAAATCTGTATCGGATGCTTCTTTCCATAAATCACCTTCCATATAATAGGATTTAGCTGTCTCATCATTTTTAATATTCTCACAGCAATATGTTTGAGATAATTTAAAAGGTTTAATAATCTTATTGTCAAGTACTTTGTTAAAAGATTCTTCTTCAATTATCTCAATAATTAAGGATAGTAAAAAGTAATTTGTATTTGAGTATTCAAATTTTTTATTTGGTTTAAACCTTCTTCCTTTTTTATTTATTTTGTCTATTAATTCTTCATCTGACATAGGGGTTTCCATCCAACTTCTATAATCTTTTAAATCTGTATAGTTGTAAATTCCACTTCTGTGACTCAGTAATTGTTCTATTGTAATTTGTTCTGCTAGTTTTACTTGAGGCTTAAAAGTTGATAGTTTGGTATCTAGAGTTAATTTACCTTCTTCTATTAACTGCATGATAAGCACACTTGTAAAGGTTTTAGAAATTGAAGCAATCCTATATTTTGTATTACTATTTGATTTTATATTATTTTCAATATCAGAATATCCTGTACTTCTACTATATATCTCCTTATTGTTTTTAAATATGGATAAAGTACCCATGAATTTATTATCAATCTCTTTAGCATCAAATATGCTATCTAATTTGGATATATTTAAATCTTTCTCTGTACTAAATTGCGAGTAAATAGGAGTGAAGCCAATAAGTATAATTAATAAATAGATTTGTTTCATATATGTTTTATATAGTTATAAAATAAATTTACTAATTTGTGTTGTATTATTTTTAA
>JAPKAF010000069.1 GCA_028825365.1 Flavobacteriaceae bacterium
GAGAGCACATAATGAGAGCTAAAACCAATTGGAATGCACCAGTTCCGGATGATGCTTGTGAAGAAACTCAATACGGAGAAACAGAGGACTACATGGCTAACATAGTGGAGTCATTAGGAATTGATGATAGTGCTTTAGGTAGCTCAGACTTTAAAATTATCACACAAGACAATAACCAATTTAATGTAAGTCTAACTACAATTTATAATGAAGATATTTCATTTAGTGTTTATAATGTTTCAGGGCAAGTAATTGTCTTTAACAATATATCCAAAAACTCTCAAAAGTATATTTATAACTTAGACATGTCATATGCTGCAGCTGGGATTTATTTAGTCAAAATGGGAAATTCATCCATTGGATACAGAGTAGGAAAGATTGTTGTAAAATAGATAATTATCATTGTCATAAAAAAAAGTGGATTTTAAAGAATTCACTTTTTTTTATTAAAAACTAATTCAATCACAAAATCTGTATTTAGATTTATTCTAAATATTTAATATATTACGTAACTTAGTTCGCTCAATTAGACTATTAAACCCCATATTAAAATCAAAAAAAATGAAAAATTTATTCCCCTTTTTATTAATATTTACATTATTTGCCACAGCACAAGTAACTAATGAAGGTCAGCCATTAAGTTGGTCCTATTCCGTAGATGAATTAGAGGTTGTTGACACAAAAACACTTCCTACATTTGACCTTAAATCTATACAAGAAGAAGATAAAGTAAATGATTATTCTTTTGATAAGCCGTGGAGGTTTGGATACATGCACAGTGTAGATTATGGTTTTGAAGATGGTAAGTGGGATGTTTTAGAAAATGGAGATAGAATTTGGAGAATATTGATATCCTCACCTGAAGCATTATCATTAAATTTTATTTTTGATAATCTATTTATACCTAAGGGAGGTTCTTTATACCTGTATAATAGTGATAAATCAGATTTATTAGGTGCATATACCCACAAACAAAATCAAGAAGGAGGTATTCTTGGAACTTGGCTTGTTGAAGGTGAGTCCGTTTGGATTGAATATTATGAGCCGCAAAATGTTACAGGTCAAGGTACTTTACATATAGCTAAAGCTACTCATGGATATAGAAATGCGAATACATTTAATCAATCAAAAGGATTAAATGATTCTGGAGATTGTAATCTAGATGTAGATTGTTCTATCGGTGACGACTGGGAAGAATTAAAAGAACACAATAAGAGATCTGCAGGTATTTTATTATCAGGAGGGTCTGGATTTTGTTCAGGAGCTTTAATTAATAACACTGAAAACGATGGTACCCCTTACTTTTTAACTGCAAACCACTGTTATAGCGACCCATCTTCTTGGGCTTTTAGATTCGGATGGATTAGTCCAAACTCTGTCTGTGCAACTACTGCAAACAGTAGTAATGGCCCTACAAATATGACTATTAGTGGTGCAACATTAAAAGCAAGAGATGAGGGTTCAGATTTTGCATTAGTTCAAATTAACAGTGATATCCCAGAAGACTGGGATAGAGTTTTTGCTGGTTGGGATAAATCAGATAATTTTCCTGAATTTCAAGTATCAATTCATCACCCTTCAGGTGATGTTATGAAAGTTTGTAGAGATGATGACCCAGCTACTAAAGAGATTAATGCTGGAGCACAAACTTGGGAAATAGTTGGTGGTTCACTCGGTGGATGGGAAATAGGAGTTACTGAACCTGGATCATCTGGTTCTCCATTATTTGATCAAAATGGTAGAATAATAGGTCAATTATTTGGAGGTGGAGCAGCCTGTGCTGGTACAAACGACAATGGTGCTCTTGACTATTATGGTAGAGTTGGTGTTTCTTGGGAAGGAGCAGGCACACCATTAACTAGATTAAGAGATTGGTTAGATCCACAAAATTCCGGGAATGATACAATGGATCCTTATCCTACACTAACAAGTTTTCCTTATGATTCTGGTGTTTCAAGTATTGATTCGCCCAATTCAGGAGCTTTAACATCTACGGAAGTAGTTACTGTAACAATCACTAATTTTGGTGAAAATTCTATATCCAATTTTGATGTATCTTATCAGTTAGATTCAGGTGCCGTTATTACGGAAACATACACTGAAACTATTGCTACAGGTGAAGATGCACAGTATACGTTTTCTGCTACAGCTGATATGTCTTCTGTAGGAACTACTTATCAAATTTATTCTTATACTTCTCTTTCTACGGATGAAGATTCAGAAAACGATGGAGTATATAAAGATGTGACACACCTTAATCCTAATGACTTAGGGATATCTGAAATTACAAGTCCAGCATCTGGGACAAACCTTTCAGCTAATGAGCAAGTAACTATTGAGATTACTAATTACGGATCTGCTTCTCAATCAAATTTTGAGGTTTCTTATGAATTAAATGGAATCACAGTTACAGAAACTGTTCCAGGTCCTTTAACTGGAAATTCTTCTTTAGACTATATTTTTTCTCAATCACTTGATTTATCAGCATTTGGATCTTATGAGATAGTTGCGTCTGTTTATCTTGAAAACGATTCAGATGATTCAAACAACACTATTAGTGTAACTGTAAATAATGTTAATTGTGCACCAACTGGTGATAATTCATTTGGGGATGGTTTTCAATTATTTCAAGTAGGAGACATTAATAACACTTCTGCTGGAGATGGATACTCAGATTTCACTGATTTATCTACTGCCTTAGAACAAGGGTCAACAAATGACTTAACTGTTACAACCGGTTATGGAAATCAGTACGTCAGAGTATGGATTGATTTTAATGATGATTTTGTGTTTAGTTTAGATGAATTAGTAGTTGATAATTATGTTATTTCTGTTGGAGGTGCTGCTGGTACATGGACAGAAACAATGCAATTAGTTGTTCCAGACGATGGAACATTAGGAGAGCACATAATGAGAGCTAAAACCAATTGGAATGCACCAGTTCCGGATGATGCATGTGAAGAGACTCAATACGGAGAAACAGAGGACTACATGGTTAATATTGTTGAGAGTTTAGGCTTTAGTAATATTCAAATTGATAATATTTCAGTTTACCCTAACCCTGTAAGTAATTTATTAAATGTTAATACGGGGACTAATAATGATTTAAGTTATTCAATATTTAATATAATGGGACAATCTATTTCTAACGGAAAATTAACAACAATAGATAATAGAATTGATTTTTCACAATTGAGTAAGGGTGTTTATTTCTTTAACATATATAACAGAGAATTAAACAAACAAAACACTTATAAGTTGATTAAAGAATAATTAAAATAAAGATAGAAAAGACGAAAGTTAATAGCTTTCGTTTTTTTTTTTGATTTTAAAAATTAGCTTTTAATTGAATATTTCCATTATGAATAATAGAACTATTTTCTG
>JAPKAF010000070.1 GCA_028825365.1 Flavobacteriaceae bacterium
CATGAGAAAAATTACTTTTTTATTATTTTTTACACTTAATTTTTTAACCGCTCAACAAACATATGAGTTTACTTGGGCAAATGATGGTAGTGACGCAAATCAACAAATCGCAATAGAGGTAGGAGATACTGTGACATGGCTTTGGGGTACAGGAACACACAATCTTGTATCCACTAATGGTACAGAAACTTTTGATAGCGGTTATTTCACGGGTACTGGTAATCAATTTTCCTATACTTTTGAAAATGTTGGATCTACTGACTATGTCTGTGATCCGCATGATAACAATATGTATGGTACGGTTACAGTTAGTTCTTCAACGATGTCAATATCTGAGAACAACAACTTAAATGTTAGGATATTCCCTAACCCTGTAACTAGTAACTTTATTACAATAAAGACAGCGACAATTGGAATAAAAAATATTAAATTATATGATATTAATAGTAGAGTAGTTTTAAACACTTCTATTGATTCAGAAATTTTAAATATTGACAATGTAAGTCCAGGAGTTTACTTTATTCAAATAACTATTAATGGGCAAAGCGAAATATCTAAATTAATCGTAAGATAAAGCAATTCAACACTTTTGTAGAAGTAGTCTGAAATGTTTTATATCTTTACTTTAATGAAAGCTAGGTTTATACTTTTTTTCTTTTTTTATGTTTCTTTAATTAGCGCTCAAAAATATGCTACACGCTCTGGGCAAACTTCTTTTATAGGAAGCGAAGAAACCTTTGAACAGATTAAGGCTATAAATAAAGTTTCTACTGCCATTGTTGACTCTTCTAATGGGAATATTGCGATACTACTTTTTGTTAGTGCTTTTAAGTTTGAAATTGCATTAATGGAAGAACATTTTAATGAAAATTACATGGAATCCAGCAAATATCCAAAAGCAACTTTTGTTGGAAATATTCAAGACTTCAAATATGAAGAGTTAACCAATACTGAAAACAATTATGATATTGTTGGTGTGCTGGCGATAAAAGGCATAGAAAGAAGCGTCACTATAAACGGTCGAATGCAAAAGACAGACCAAGGGATTTCACTGAAAACAAATTTTATTGTCCTAACCGAGGACTATAATATCAAAATTCCTAAAGTTGTAAGGAATAAAATATCTAAAACAATTAATATTAAAGCAGAATATGAGCTTATTGAAAAAATATAAACTAGCACTAATAATAGTCTGTCTCTTGTTACTGGGTGGATTTGCTTTAACTAGTTATGTTTATCAAAATGAAGAGCCTATGTCTGAGAAAAGTATTTCCTATAAGGGAGATGTTTCTGGTTTTATTAAAGCCAGTTTAAACGAAAGCTCAGTAGTAGTTTTAAAAGCTAGGGTTACCTCTGTGAGAGTGGGAGGTCTTCAGCTAGATAAAATTGTAAGTATTCAATATAACGAAAATGAAAACTTAAATTTTAAGAGCGTAAATGTTGGAGATATTATTGTTGTAAAAGGTGGCTATCTGGGCTATGATGATCTATTTGAAGAATATAAATTAATCAGTTGTATAATATTAAAAGATGAATAAATTAAATTATTTTATTGTTGTTTTCTTTTTTAGCCCTTTTGTGTTTTGTCAAAATGACTTATTGGACGAAATAAGCAAAGAAACAAGCTATAAGAATACTTTTGAGTTCCCAGCTTTCAAAGCAATGAAAATTGTTAATAACCAATCCACAAAGTTAGCAGAAAAAAAAGATTTATATCTCTATGTAGCACATAGGTTTGGATCGATAAAAGGAGGCCTTAAAACTTTATTTGGATTGGATTATGCAAACACCAAAATAGAAATATTATATGGCCTTTTAAATAATGTTCAAGTAGGTTTTAGTAGAGAGTCATTCAAACAAACTTATAACTTACACGTTAAATACGGAATAAAAAAACAGACTGAAAATTTCCCTATCTCTATAGTTGGATACAACAGCATTAATCTAGACACATCACTCGATGAGGTTCTCTATCCAAATTTAGATTTCAAAGAAAGATATGTATACATTTCACAGTTACTGATTTCTAGACGTTTTAGTGAGAGGTTTTCTTTGCAGATTGCCCCTTCATTAGTAAAACATAATTTTTTGACAACTCAATCAAAAACAGATTATAATTATATTTTAAATTCTGGAGGTAGAATAAAAATATCGAAAAGAAGCTCCTTCAATATTGATTATTCTCATCACTTAAATAGACTAAGTAATTCTACTGAAAAAAACGTTTTAAGTTTAGGTATTGATATGGAAACTGGGGGGCATGTTTTTCAGCTACTATTTTCAAACACACAAGCTTCTGATGAAGCCGGAGTATTAACTTCTGCAGAAGGAGATTGGCTAAAAGGAGATATATTTTTTGGATTTAATATTTTAAGAGTATTTTAAAACTACACAATGAAATCAAGAAGAAAATTTTTAAAAGAAGTTTGCCCTACAGTAGCGTTTGCATTTTTTGGACTGTCTTTTTTAGAAGCATGCTCTACAGATGAGGCCGAAATAAACATTCCTATAATAGATAATGAACTAGGGTTTGTTCAGCAAGAAAATGTTTATACTATAGATCTAAACAACTCAAATTTTAGCTCTTTAGAGACTATTGGCGGATGGATGAATGGGTATTCTTTAGGTTTACAAATACTCTTTTTAAGAACAGCAAATGATACTATTCAAGCTTACAGTAATTCTTGCCCCCACCAAGGATCAAGAAATCTATGGGAATTAAATGGAAATAGCTTTAGATGTAATAACCACGGAATCTCTTATTCTACTAGCGATTGTTCCGGTGGATCTGGAGCACTAAGCTGTTACACTTCATTAATTGAAGGGTCAACCTTAATTGTTACTACATAAAATCATTGTGAATATTTTCAGGTTTATCTAAAACTAGCCGTTCTTAGAAATTGTAGCCCCGAAAGGAATCGAACCTTTATCTAAAGTTTAGGAAACTTCTATTCTATCCATTAAACTACGGGGCTGATAAAGATATTATTAAACGTCGGTAAAAGTAATAATAATCTTATGTACTTTTATAAAAATTTAATAGTAATCTTATGGAGGAGAGAAAAAAGCATTGGGAAAACATTTATGAAACAAAAGAGCTAGATGGAGTTAGCTGGTTTCAAGAGAAACCATCAACTTCGCTTTCTTTGATTGAGGGTTCTAGTATTAAAAAAAATGTAGAAATAATTGATATAGGATGCGGAAAAAGTTATCTAATTGACAACCTCTTGAAAAATCAATTTTCTGACGTTAGCATATTAGATATTTCAAATAATGCACTAAAAGAAGTTCAAAAAAGAATAAGTAAATATACAAATAAAGGTAATTTATTTAATAGTAATGTACTTGATTTTAATACCGACAAAAGATTTGATATTTG
>JAPKAF010000071.1 GCA_028825365.1 Flavobacteriaceae bacterium
TTCTTCCTAAGTTAATAAATTAATAGAACATTTAGCGTTGTTTTTTATATTAATTGCTTGAATTATAGCATTATAAGAATATAATTTAGCGTTATATGAGAGTAAATATTATAATATAATTGTCTTATTTATATGTTGTTTTATTTATATGTTTGGATTTTTTGATAAATATAATTTGTACATTTCTAACCTTAATTAATAATAAAACTTGAATAAAACTATATCCTATAATAAAGAAATTTATAGCTTTTCAATTCTAAGCTCTTTTTTTGCATTATGGTTGTCAGCTCAAATTAGCCCTTCTATTGAATCTAATATTGCTTACATCATGATTCTTACTGTTGGAATATTACATGGCTCTAATGATATTATGCTTGTAAATCATAGTCTTAGATCCAATTCAAATATTTCTAGCCTTTCTATTTTTATAATCTATGTAACAATGGTGGCTTCAGTGGCCATTTTGTTTTATTTTGTTCCATTTGTTGCATTAAGCCTATTTGTTATTTTTAGTTCATATCATTTTGGAGAACAACATTTTATTTCTAAAACTAAGACCACTAATAGCTTATTATATTTTTATTATATCTCTTATGGAATGCTAATATTCTCCATGATATTTTCTAGTAACCCAGATGAAGTTATAGTCATTGTTAACGAGATTACGAATGTGATTGTTACACACGGATTTATAAAATATTTGTTATATATATCATTTGGATCAACATTGTTATTGTCTTTTGTTGTACACAACTACTCCAGGTATTTTGGCACTGGAGAAAAGAACTCCAAAACTCTAATATCTTTTAAATTTTTTGAAGAAATTATATTAATACTTCTTCTTTTTGTGATATTTAATATGGCTTCGCTTATTGCTGGATTTGCAATCTATTTTATTGTATGGCACTCTATACCCTCATTAAGAGATCAAATTGTGGAACTTCACACTGATTTTAATAAAAATACTATTTTACTTTATTTAAAAAACTCAGCACTATATTGGCTAATTTCAATAGTCTCTTTATTTGTACTTTATTATGTTGTCAATGATGATAAATTATTTATTTCATTGTTTTTCTCTTTTTTATCAGCCATTACTTTTCCTCATGTGCTGGTGATGTTTAATTTGTTTAGGAAGAAATCGTGATATTTTACCAAAATATCTACCTAAATTCTTAAATTTGATTTTTAAAAATAAAAAATTTTATGTTCAATAACCTTAGTGATAAATTAGATAAAGCACTTCAAGTATTAAAGGGCCACGGGAGAATAACGGAAATTAATGTTGCGGAGACATTAAAAGAGGTGCGAAGAGCTTTGTTAGATGCGGATGTTAATTTTAAAATCGCAAAGGAATTTACTGTTAGAGTTAAAGAAAAGGCTATTGGTCAAAATGTACTAACTGATCTTAAGCCTGGTCAATTGATGGTTAAGATTGTTAAAGACGAATTGGCTGAACTCATGGGCGGAGATGCCTCAGAGCTTAATATTAGCGCTTCCCCTTCTATAATTTTAATGTCTGGACTACAAGGTTCTGGAAAAACCACTTTCTCTGGTAAACTAGCGAACTACTTACAAAAAAAGAAAAATAAGAAACCATTACTAGTTGCTTGTGATATCTACAGGCCAGCTGCAATTGAGCAGTTACATGTTTTGGGAAAACAACTAGATATTGATGTTTATAGTGATTCAGAGAATAAAGATCCAGTATCTATTTCAAAGGCAGCTATAGCACATGCTAAATCTAATGGGCATAATCTAATAATTATTGATACTGCAGGTAGATTAGCGATTGATGAGCTGATGATGAATGAAATTTCAAATATCAAAAAAGCAATCAATCCCCATGAAGTATTATTTGTTGTTGATTCAATGACAGGTCAAGATGCTGTAAATACAGCTAAAGCTTTTAATGAAATTTTAGATTTTGATGGAGTTATCTTGACAAAACTAGATGGTGACACAAGAGGTGGTGCTGCACTCTCTATAAAACAAGTTGTAGATAAGCCAATAAAATTTATTGGTACTGGTGAAAAGATGGAAGCTATTGATGTTTTCTATCCTTCTAGAATGGCAGATCGAATTCTTGGAATGGGTGATGTTGTTTCTCTTGTCGAAAGAGCACAGGAACAATTTGATGAAAAAGAAGCTAGAAGAATCCAGAAAAAAATAGCAAAAAACACTTTTGGTTTAGATGATTTTTTAAAGCAAATTCATCAAATTAAAAAAATGGGTAATATGAAAGATTTGGTTGGTATGATTCCAGGCGCAGGAAAAATGCTAAAAGATGTTGATGTTGATGATGATTCATTTAAGCATATTGAGGCAATGATACAATCCATGACTCCTAATGAAAGATCTAACCCATCTTTAATTAATAAATCAAGAAAAGACCGCATCGGTAAAGGATCGGGCACTTCTATACAGCAAATCAATCAATTGTTAAAACAATTTACTCAGATGAGTAAGATGATGAAAATGATGCAAGGTGGTGGAGCTAATAAGATGATGCAAATGATGCAAAACATGAAAAGATAATTCTATGATAATTCTAGACGGTAAAAAAACAAGTAGTGATATAAAAAATGAGATAGCTATTTCTGTAAAAGAAATAGTTTCAAAAGGTTCAAGGCCTCCTCATTTAGCTGCTGTTATTGTTGGAGAAGATGGAGCTAGCTTGACTTATGTTGGTAGTAAAGTAAGAGCTTGTAAAAGGATCGGATTTGAATCTACTCTTATAAAATTATCTGATAAAATTACTGAAGCAGAATTGCTTTTAAAGGTTAAGGAACTTAACGAAAATGATGCTATTGATGGCTATATTGTTCAATTACCTCTTCCGTCACATATAGATTCTCAGAAAATACTAATGGCTGTTGATCCAGATAAAGATGTTGATGGTTTTCATCCTACTAATTTTGGAAAGATGGCGCTTAATTTACCAACATTTATTTCCGCTACACCATATGGAATTATGGAGCTTTTAGATAGGTATAATGTAGAGACCTCTGGAAAACACACTGTTGTTATTGGAAGATCAGATATTGTTGGTAGACCTGTTAGTATACTAATGAGCAGAAAGTCTAACCCTGGTAACTCCACAGTTACTTTAGCGCATAGTAGAACTAAAAACATAAAAGAACTGACTCTTCAGGCAGATATAATTATTTCAGCACTAGGTTCTCCAGATTTCGTTACCAAGGATATGGTAAAAGATGGTGTGGTTATTATAGATGTTGGAATAACTAGAGTTAAGGATGATTCTAAAAAGGGTTATAAAATCGTTGGAGATGTAGACTTTGAAAACGTTTCTAAAAAATCAAG
>JAPKAF010000001.1 GCA_028825365.1 Flavobacteriaceae bacterium
GGTTAAACTAATTTCTTTAGGATTATTCATGAGCTAGATTAAATTAACTTTCTTCTTAAAAATAGTGATAATTAACTGTTACAAGATATGCAATATTATTTTATTTAAAATTGATTTATAACTTAAATTATTGATTAGATATTCATTGCAAAGAGTTAAAACATTTGTATTTTTGCTAACTAATTAAATAATTTTTTTATGAATTCTTTTGATGTTGTTGTTATTGGGTCAGGTCCAGGAGGTTATGTATCTGCTATTAGATGTGCTCAGTTAGGTATGAAAACCGCTATAATTGAAAAATATAGTACTATGGGTGGTACTTGCTTAAACGTGGGCTGTATTCCTAGTAAAGCTCTTTTAGATTCTTCTCATCATTATGAAGAGGCTACAAAAAACTTTTCCAATCATGGTATAAATATTGAAGGTGGGATTTCTTTAGATTTTGGTAAAATGATATCTAGAAAAAACGAAGTGGTATCACAAACTACAAAAGGAATTGATTTTTTAATGAATAAAAATAATATCACGGTTTTTAATGGTTTTGGTTCATTTGTTGATCAGAATAAAGTAAAAATCACTTTGGATTCTTCTGAAGAAATTATAGAATCTAAGAATATAATTATTGCTACTGGTAGTAAACCTGCTATTTTACCGTTTGCTAAGGTTGATAAAGATAGAATTATAACATCTACCGAAGCGTTAAAGCTAAAAGAAATCCCTAAGCACCTAATTATTATTGGTGGTGGGGTAATTGGATTAGAGCTGGGTCAAGTATATAAAAGATTAGGCTCAGAAGTTTCGATTTTAGAATACATGGATAGAATAATTCCAACAATGGATTCTGGTTTATCTAAAGAGTTGACAAAGGTGTTTAAAAAACAAAAATTTAAAATTCACACATCACATAAAGTTACCTCTGTTGAAAGAATTGGAGACAATATTAAAGTTGTAGCTCAGAATAAAAATGATGAATCTGTAGAGTTTAACGGAGATTACTGTTTGGTGAGTATAGGAAGGTCTGCGTATACGCAAGGATTGAATCTTGATCAATTAGGAATAGAAACAAATAATAGAGGTCAAATAGAAGTGAATGAACACTTACAGACAAAACATTCTAATATTTACGCAATTGGAGATGTTATAAAAGGAGCAATGTTGGCTCATAAAGCTGAAGAAGAAGGAGTGTTAGTTGCTGAAATTATTGCAGGTCAAAAGCCTCATATTGACTATAATTTAATCCCAGGTGTTGTTTACACTTGGCCTGAAGTTGCTTCAGTAGGAAAAACAGAAGATTATTTAAAAGAAAATAATATCGAATATAAGGCCGGTCAATTCCCGATGCGTGCCCTAGGTAGGAGCAGAGCTAGTTCTGATTTAGATGGTTTTGTAAAAATATTAGCAGATAAAAAAACTGATGAAATCTTAGGAGTTCATATGATAGGAGCAAGATGTGCAGATTTGATTTCAGAAGCGGTAGTCGCGATGGAGTTTAAAGCATCTGCTGAAGATATTGCTAGAATATCTCATGCTCATCCAACTTACTCTGAAGCAGTTAAAGAAGCTGCTCTAGCTGCAACTGAGGATAGAGCACTACATATATAAATTGATTCTATTGATATAGATCTTTGTTATATTAGCAGTAAATAATTACACTATAATGCTAGAGGATTTTAAATCTCATTTATTAAACGAATTGCCTTTTTTGTTTAGTAGTAAAATAATTATTGCTACATCTTCTGGAGTGGATAGTGTTGTTTTATGCTCCCTTTGTAAAAAATTAGATTTAGATTTTTCTATTGCTCATTGTGATTTTTCACTCAGGGGTAAGGAAAGTGATGTTGACGCTAAGTTTACTGAAGATTTCGCAAAATCATTGAATGTGTTGTTTTATCTAAAAAAATTTAACACTAAGGAATATAAGACAAAAAATCATTTATCTGTTCAGATGGCAGCAAGAGAGCTTAGGTATAAGTGGTTTGATGAATTATTGGTAAATTATGATTATGTTTTAACGGCACATCACTTGGATGATCAGTTGGAAACATTTCTTATAAATCTATCTCGTGGTAGTGGTTTGGAAGGTTTAATGGGTATTCCTGCTATTAATGATAAGAAGATACGTCCATTATTGAGTTTTTCAAAAGATCAAATTTTAAACTACGCTACTACTAATAAAATTAAATGGAGAGAGGATAGTAGTAATTTGTCAGACGATTATCTGAGAAATGAAATAAGAAATAAAGTAATATCTAATTTCAAGAAATCAAGTCCTACACTTTTAAGTAGTTTTAATAATTCTTTACAGTACTTAAAGGCTTCTAGATCAATTTTAAGTGAAAAAATAAATGAAGTATCTAAAAGTATTTTTGTCGAAGAGGAATATCAAATTAAATATAGAATTGAAGGGATTTTAAAATTAAAAAATTTAGAATTCTACTTGCACGAATTTTTCTATAAATACGGATTTAACCATGTAAATGATATTAAAAATATTTTAACATCTCAGTCTGGTAAATATGTTAGTTCAAAAACTCACAGAATAGTAAAAGATAGAGATTATTTGATTCTTGAAGAGATCTCAACTTATAAATTTGATCCAATTGAAATATTTAATGATTTGACTAATGTTGAAACTATTTATGGGGGTCTGTCATTTGATCTAATCACAAAATTTGAGAAGAGTTTAACTCTTTCTTCTGTTTGTATTGACGAGGGTAAACTTGTATATCCGCTAAGGGTTGAATGTTGTGTACAAGGTATGGACTTTATCCCGCTTGGGATGAAAGGTAAGAAGACTTTAAGTAAGTTTTTTAAAGATGAAAAAATTTCTATAATTGATAAAAAAAGAACCTTAATTCTTATAAATGGGAATAATGAATTAATTTGGGTTGTTAATCAAAGAATTGATGAAAGGTATAAGTTATCTGACTCAACAAATAGTATATTAAAAATTAGCTTTAAATAAATTTTGATCTCTCTAAAAAATATAGGCCCTGGGACTGTTATTGCTGCTGCTTTTATTGGCCCAGGAACGATCACGATGTGTTCGATAGCTGGTGCTAAATATGGTTTAGATTTATTATGGGCTTTATTGTTTTCATTAATTGTCACTACTATTTTACAGTTGACTGCTGCGAAAATTGGATTAATTACTCAAAAAGGGTTATCAATAAATTTGATCAGTAGCTTTAATAATTCATTTTATAAATACTTAGCTATAGTTCTTGTTCTTTCTGCTATTTTGGTAGGTAATACAGCTTATGAGGCTGGTAACATTAGTGGTGGAGTTATGGGCATGAGTTCTGTATTTGGTGAATTTTCTTATTCTATGGCGGGTTTTAAAATAAATTTATATTCACTTGTGATTGGATTGATGGCGTTTATTATATTATTTATTGGAAATATAAAAATAATAGAAAAAGTTCTTATCGGTTTAGTTTTATTAATGAGTTTTGCTTTTTTAACTTCTGCTATAATTGTTAAGCCAGATCTGTTAATTCTTGCAAAAGGATTATTTATACCTAAATTTCCTGCAGATAGTTTTATTATTATAGTTGGACTAATAGGGACTACGGTAGTTCCGTATAATATCTTTTTACATGCTTCATTGGTAAGTGATAAGTGGAGCTCTCCATCGGATTATGATTATGTAAAAACAGATACTTTGTTGGCAGTATTATTAGGAGGGGTGATTTCAATGTCTGTTATGATAACAGCTTCGGCTATTTCCGACTTACAAATTAACAGCGCTTCTGATTTAGCGTATGCTATAGAGCCTGTATTTGGAAGTTTTTCTAAAATCATCATCTCATTAGGTTTGTTTGCTGCTGGGTTAACAAGTGCTGTTACTGCTCCATTGGCTGCGTCATACGTGACCTGTGGTTGCCTTGGTTGGAGCGCTGACAGTAAAGGATATAAGTTTAGGCTAGTTTGGTTTTTCGTGTTGTTTTTGGGAGTATTATTCTCAAGTTTAAATTATAAATCTATTGAGGTTATTAAATTTGCGCAAGTTGCAAATGGAATACTGTTACCTGTAATAGCAATATTTCTTTTAATAGTAGCTAACAACAAGAAATTACTAAAAAATCATGTTAATAGTTATTTGTTTAATTTTATTACAGTGGTTATTGTTTTGGTAACCATGTTTATTGGCTTGAAAAGTATTTTATCGGTGGTTGGTTTAATCTAATTGGTATGCGAAAATTAAATATAAATTCAGATGTAGGCGAGGGTATTTTATGTGAAGAAAAACTTATGTCCTATTTAAGATCTTGTTCAGTGGCATGTGGAGGTCATTTTGGAGATACTAATACTATGAAGGAGTCTGTAGGTCATGCTATAAAAAACGGAGTACTTATCGGAGCTCATCCTTCTTATCCAGACAGATTAAATTTTGGAAGAAGATCTATGTCTATTAGCTCAGATGATTTAAAAAAATCACTACTAACTCAAATAAACTCTCTGAAAAGAGTCATGAATTCCTTTGGTTTAACAAAGCTTGACCATATTAAGGCTCATGGAGCGTTATATAACGAATGTGTTGTAGATTTTGATATTGCTGCTTTATATGTAGAGGTGGTTAAATCTTTTGTGGATGTAAAGATTTATGCTCCCTATGGCTCTGTTGTAGCTGAAGTGGCAAAACAAAATGGAGTTTCGGTTGATTACGAAGTTTTTTTAGACAGAAATTATGAAGATGATCATACTTTGGTGTCTAGACTTATGTCAAACTCAATGTTGATAGATCCAAATGAAATGATTTATAGATATGAAATGGTTAATATGGATTTAAAAATAAAAACCATTCACAATAAGCTTATTGATACAGTAGGGGATACCTTTTGTATACACGGCGATACAAAAGATTCACATTTACATTTAGAAAATTTTTATAAAAACTATTTTTCAAATGAATAAGAAATTAGTAGTTAATTATTTTCAGTTTAGTTCTAAATCTATTCTAATTAATTGGGATAATTCTATCAATAATCATATTCTTTTTGACGTACTTTCTTTTATGCAGGCTATCAAATTAAGTGATAAATCAATACTTGAGGTAAGGAACACATACTGCTCATTACTAGTTACTTATACATCTACTATAGATAATATCTATAGTGAAATAAATAGCTTAAATTTAATATATTTACATAAAAAAAAATATAATATATCAGAAAAAAAAATATGGAAAATACCCGTTTGTTACAATGAGTATTTTGGAAAAGATCTAGTAAATATTAGTAAAAATATAAAGTTAAATGTTGAGGAAATAATAAAGCTTCATAATGAAAACACCTATACAGTTTGTTTTTTAGGTTTTTTACCTGGGTTTTTATATTTAAGTAATTTGAACAAAAAATTATATTTTCCTCGAAAATCTGATCCAGATTTAAATATAATTAAAGGTTCGGTAGGAATTGGTGGCTCTCAAACAGGTGTTTACCCTTCAAACAGCCCTGGAGGTTGGAATATAATAGGTAATTCTCCAATTGATTTTATAGGAGGTGATTTTAATGACAAAATTTCATTTGCAACACCAGGTGATTTAATTAAGTTTATCCCTATAAGTCAAGATGATCACAAGCATATTTTAAATAATCTAGGAAGCTATAAAATTGATTCGGAGGTGTTTAATGGTTAATGTCATAAAACCTGGGATGTTTTCTACAGTTCAAGATAAAGGAAGGGAAGGTTTACAATCTTATGGAATACCTCAGTCAGGGTCTATGGATAGTTTTTCATCTGATTTAGGTAATAGAATATTAGGTAACGCTGTAGATACTGCTGTATTAGAGATAACAATGGTAGGACCAGTCTTAGAATTTGAATCTCCAACTTTTATATGTATTACTGGAGCTGATTTATCTGCGTCTGTTCAAAATATGAATATTCCAATGAATACAGTCATACCAATTAAAAGTAATGATATATTAAGTTTTGGAGCTTTAAAAAGCGGACTGAGGGCTTATATCGCAGTTTTAGGTGGTTTTAAGACTGAAAAAGCATACGATAGTAGAAGTATGTACAAAAACTTAACTAAAGCAATCAAATTAAGTAAAAATGATACTTTAGAAATTTCTAACGAAACTTTGTTTAGTGATTCAAAATTAATAGTTCACTCTGTTCAAGAAATCCAAAATGAATTAATAGTAACTAAGGGACCAGAATATTCCATGCTTAATTCTAATCAAAAAAACTTTATCATTTCACATGATTTTACTGTATCAAATAATTATAATAGAATGGCGGTACAATTAACAGATTTGTTAGAAAATAATTTAGATTCAATTATAACTTCGGCAGTTCTTCCAGGTACTGTTCAGTTGACGCCTAATGGAACATTAATTATTTTAATGAGAGATTGTCAAACAACAGGTGGTTACCCTCGGATTTTACAATTAGAAGAAAGAGCAATTAATTCTGTTGCTCAATTAAAAAAAGATTCTAAACTTAGTTTTAATTTAAAAATCTAAGCAGTTTTTTAAGACTTTTTAGTTTACCTGTGAAAGGGGCATATCTAGTACTAATATCTAGCCAATTTGCTTTTTTAATTATAGGTTTTTGATGTGAAAAAAGTTTAAATCCAGATTCACCGTGATAAGCTCCCATTCCACTTTCTCCAACTCCCCCAAAAGGTAGTCGATGGTTTCCAAATTGAATCATTGTATCATTTATAACTCCACCTCCAAAACTAACTTTATTTATAACTTCATCAGAAAAATTAGAGTTTTTTGTAAAAACATATAGAGCTAATGGTTTTTCAAATCTAGAAATTAATTTAAAGATGTCTTCAGTTTTTTCATATTCTAGCACTGGAAGAATAGGTCCAAAAATTTCATCCTTCATTAAATCTGAATGTACATCAGGATTATTTATAATAGTTGGTGAGAAATATTTATTACTTAGGTCGTATTTACCTCCGTAAATAATGTCCTGGTTATCTATTAATGAAGCTAATCTTTTTAGTTCTTGCTTATTTATAATTCTTGGATAGTCCTCAGAGATCTCTTGATTATCTCCATATGCATTTTTTATTTCCACAACTAATTGTTCAATCAGATCTTTTTTAATAGATTTTTCAACTATTAAATAATCTGGAGCAATACAGGTTTGGCCAGCATTTAAAAATTTACCCCAAACTAATCTCTTTGCAGCTAGCTTAACATCAATATTTTTATCAACAATACACGGGTTTTTACCACCTAATTCTAATGTTATTGGAGTTAAAAATTCTGAAGCTGCTTTTGCTACAATTTTTCCGACTCTTACGCTTCCAGTAAAAAAGATATAGTCCCATCTTAATTCTAGTAATTTTGAAGCAACTTTAGAATCTCCTAAGATTACTTTTACATAATCTTCAGGAAAAATATCTGTAATTATTTCTTCTACTAATTTTGAAGTATTTGGTGAATGTTCACTAGGCTTTAAAACAGCTGTGTTTCCTGCTGAAATAGAAGATATCAGCGGAAGTAAAGCTAGTTGAAATGGATAGTTCCAAGGGGAGATGATTAATGTAATCCCGTATGGTTCTAAATGCAGATAATCTTTAGAAGGAAAACTTGCTAAACTTGGAGTTATTCTTTTGGGTTTACTCCAACTTTTAAGTTTTTTTTTAATTAATTCAATTTCACTTTTTAAAATAGCAATTTCGGTTAAGTAAGTCTCGAAATTAGATTTATTTAAATCTTTTTTAAGTGCTTCAAATATTCTTAATTCATTTTTTGAAATAGATAAATATAATTTATCTAATACTTCGATTCTAGAGTTAATATCTCTTGTTTTACCAGATTGAAAATAAGATTTTTGTTTATCTATAAAATTAAAATTTTTCATAAAAAAAATTATAAGCAAGAATCCCATAAGGGATCTTTTGGGGTTGGACAACTCAATTTAATATTTTTTTTACTTACGGGATGAATAAATTCTATTTTTCTAGAGTGTAAATTTATACCGCCATCTTTATTACTTCTTTTAGCTCCATATTTTAAATCCCCTTTAATTGAAGAGCCAATCGAACTAAGCTGACATCTAATCTGGTGGTGCCTTCCAGTTTTAAGGTTTATCTCTAGTAAGCAATAATTATCTAAATGTTTTATTATTTTATATTCCAATATAGATTCTTTACTTTCCTTTACCTGTTTGGTGTAACTAGTTGACTTATTATTTTTAGGATTTTTTTTGAGCCAACTATTAATTATACCTATTTCATTTTTAGGTATATTTTTAACTATTGCCCAATATGTTTTCTTAATTTCTTTATCAACAAGCATTTTGTTTAATCGTGTTAATGCTTTAGATGTTTTTGCAAATATAACTGCACCGCTTGTGGGTCTATCAATCCTATGAACAGTTCCAAGAAACACATCACCAGGTTTTTTGTATTTAATCTTTATATATTTTTTTACGTAATCAAGAAGGGGAGTGTCACCAGTCTTATCGCCCTGAACTATATCACCACATCTTTTATTTATTACTATAATGTGATTGTCTTCGTGGAGTATTAATAAATTTTTTTCATTACTTCTATTATACATACATTGTAATGAATTTAATATTGCTCACTTGAGTTTGGAAAATCTTTACTTTTTACATCCGAACTATATTTAGATATTGCGCTACTCATTTGATCATACAAATTTAAATATCTTCTCAAAAATCTTGGATTAAACTCTTTTGTCATCCCAAGCATATCGTGAAGGACCAATACTTGACCATCGACATCACCACCCGCTCCAATACCTATTACAGGAATAGTTAAGCTTTTTGAAATAATCGCTGCAAGTTTAGCTGGTATTTTTTCAAGAACTAGAGCGAAACAACCAAGTTTTTCTAACATTTTAGCATCTTCAACCAACTGTTTTGCTTCTTCCTCTTCTTTGGCTCTAACGGTATATGTACCAAATTTATATATCGACTGAGGGGTTAAGCCTAGATGCCCCATAACTGGAATTCCTGCTTTAATTATTCTTTTAATAGAATCTTTAATTTCTTTACCACCCTCAAGTTTAACGGAGTGTGCTCCACTTTCTTTCATTATTCTTATTGCAGATCTAAGAGCTTCTTTTGAGTCACTTTGATAAGTACCAAAAGGTAAGTCAACAACGACTAGTGATCTATTAACACCTCTTATAACTGATGATGCGTGATAAATCATTTGATCTAGTGTAATTGGTAAAGTAGTTTCGTGACCAGCCATTACATTACTAGCGGAATCTCCAACAAGAATAACATCTATCCCGGATGTATCAACAATTTTGGCCATAGTATAATCATATGCGGTTAGCATTGATATTTTTTCATTTTTGGATTTCATATCTGTTAATGTCTTAACAGTTATCCTTTTATATACTTCTTTGTGTATTGACATATCGGTAAGTTTAAAGTGTAAAAGTACTAAATATATAGATAGTTAAAATTTATTTTTATCAAATATTACACTCATAAATTTACTCTAAAAATGACAAAATGGCATATTTATATTAAAATAAATGACAAATTTGATTAATATATCTATTGGCACAATCATTGAATATTAGTTGTTGAATTAAATAAATTGAATTTAAAATTAAATAAATATATATTATGAGTAAAATTATCGGAATTGATTTAGGTACTACAAACTCTTGTGTTTCAGTAATGGAAGGAAATGAGCCTGTAGTTATTCCAAATGCAGAAGGTAAAAGAACAACCCCTTCAGTAATTGCATTTGTTGAAGGTGGTGAAATTAAGGTTGGAGATCCGGCAAAAAGACAAGCAGTAACAAACCCAACCAAAACAGTTTATTCTGTTAAAAGATTTATGGGTAACAAGTTTTCTGAATCTTCTAAAGAAGCAGGAAGGGTTCCATATAAAGTTGTAAAAGGGGACAATGACACTCCTAGAGTAGACATTGATGGTAGATTGTATACACCTCAAGAACTGTCTGCAATAATTTTGCAAAAAATGAAAAAAACTGCTGAAGACTATTTAGGTACTTCAGTTAGTGAAGCAGTTATTACTGTACCAGCTTATTTTAATGATTCTCAACGTCAAGCTACAAAAGAAGCTGGAGAAATTGCAGGTCTTAAAGTGAGTAGAATTATTAATGAGCCTACATCTGCTGCATTAGCGTATGGAATGGACAAGAAAGGTAAAGATCAAAAAATTGTTGTTTTTGATTTTGGTGGTGGAACACACGATGTTTCTATACTTGAATTAGGAGATGGTGTTTTTGAAGTTTTATCAACAGATGGAGATACGCATTTAGGTGGAGACGATGTTGATGAAAAAATCATTAATTGGTTAGCAGAGGAATTTAAATCTGAAGAGAATATGGATCTAAGAAAAGATCCTATGTCATTACAGAGATTAAAGGAAGCAGCTGAAAAAGCAAAGATTGAACTTTCAGCCTCAGCGCAAACTGAAATCAATTTGCCATATATTACTGCTACTGCAAGTGGTCCAAAACACCTAGTTAGAACACTAACTAAAGCTAAATTTGAGCAATTAATTGATGATTTAATAAAAAGAACAATAGCTCCTTGTAAATCAGCATTAAAAGCAGCAGATTTATCAACTAGCGATATTGATGAAGTTATATTAGTAGGAGGTTCAACTAGAATACCTGCGGTACAGGATGCTGTTGAAAAATTCTTTGGAAAAAAACCAAATAGAGGTGTTA
The DNA here is from genome assembly GCA_028825365.1 of Flavobacteriaceae bacterium. Classification (GTDB taxonomy): domain Bacteria; phylum Bacteroidota; class Bacteroidia; order Flavobacteriales; family Flavobacteriaceae; genus SGZJ01. The sequence continues at coordinate 10,661 of JAPKAF010000001.1, forward strand.
ATCCAGATGAGGTTGTAGCTGTTGGTGCTGCCATTCAAGGAGGTGTTTTAACTGGAGACGTTAAAGATGTTCTTTTACTTGATGTTACACCATTATCATTAGGAATAGAAACTATGGGTAATGTAATGACTAAATTAATTGAGTCGAACACAACTATTCCTACCAAAAAGTCACAAGTCTTTTCAACTGCAGCAGATAATCAGCCTTCAGTAGAGATTCACGTATTACAAGGTGAAAGACCAATGGCAGTGGATAATAAAACAATTGGTAAATTCCATTTAGATGGAATTCCACCTTCACAAAGAGGGACTCCTCAAATTGAAGTTACTTTCGATATCGATGCAAATGGTATAATCAAAGTTTCTGCAACAGATAAAGCGACTAATAAAACTCAAGATATTCGAATAGAAGCTTCTTCAGGTTTAACCGCTGAGGAAATTGAAAAAATGAAACAAGAAGCTGAAGCTAATGCTGAAGCTGATGCTAAAACTAAAGAAAAAGTTGATAAACTAAATAGTGCTGATGCTATGATTTTTCAAACTGAAAAGCAGTTAAAAGAATTTGGCGATAAATTATCAGATGATAAGAAAAAGCCAGTTGAAGAAGCTTTAGAGGAATTGAAAAAGGCGTACGAAACTAAAGATATTGAAGTTATCGATCCTGCTTTAGAGAAAATCAATGAAGTTTGGAAAGCTGCAAGTGAAGAGATGTATAAGGCTCAAGCTGAATCTCAGCAAGGAGCTCCAGCAGAACCAGGTCAATCACAAGATGAAGGCCCTGCTTCAGATAACGTTGAGGATGTTGATTTTGAGGAAGTAAAAGAAGAATAATTTTATATGATTATTTATTAAAAAAGGACGTGTAATAGCGTCCTTTTTTAATTTATAAGAGATTCTAATACGTCAATATTAACTTGATGATTTCCATCGAATGATATACAGTTAACTTTTTTGAATAGACTTTGAACTTTATCTTTTTCTAATTTTAAAAATTCACCGTTTATATATTCGTCTTTGTCTCCAAAAACGTAATGTACTTCAGATTTACTTCCCAAATAGTTAAAATCCCCACTAGTTAACTCTTTTGGAACTCCACCAGACATTAACAAAAGTTTAGAAAAAGAGATTTTTCTTTTAGCGATATATCTCATAGCAACAGAAACTCCTTGTGAGTAACCTAAAAAAATCAAATTCTTATCTTTAATATTTTCATTTTGAAATACACTATCAAAGTAATTCATTACATTTTCTGTTTCTCTAGTTGTGTTTTCTTTAGTGAGCCATGAAGCTCCGACATGTTTCATTTTTGGAGCTATATAATACTTGCTTTGTGCTTGTGGGACTATAATGTAATTTAGTTCACTGTCAAGACCTTTAAAGTATTTCAAAAAATACCTACTTAAATAACCCATCCCGTGACAAGCAAATATTACATTTTTTGTTTTACTTCCTAAAGTATTTAATGTGGAGTATGAATTGGAAATTTTATATACTATTTCTTTTTCAGTTGAATTCATTTTTAAACTTGGTTTTGTATTTTTGATAAAAATTTAATTATGCTTGAGAATAAAGATATAATATTACGAGAAGCCAACAAAGTTTGTAAGAACACTTTAATGGAGACTCTTAAAATTGAACTAGTTGATATTGGAGAAGATTTTTTAATATTAAAAATGCCAGTTAACTCTAGAGTTTATCAACCCGACGGAGTGCTTCATGGTGGAGCTACTGCTGCTTTAGCTGAATCTGCTGGTAGTATGGCAACACATATTTTGCTTAAAGACTCGAGCTATATAGTTAGAGGGATTGAAATTACAGCCAATCATTTAAAAAGTGTTAAAGATGGTTTTGTTTATGCAAAAGCGACATTTATTCACAGAGGGAGGACTACGCAACTTATTTCAATCAATATTACAGATGATTCCAATAATTTAATTTCTCACTGTAAATTAACAACAATATCTTTACCTAAATCTAAATAGATTAATGAATCAATCCGATTTATTTCAGCTTATTATAGATCACAAGGATAAAAACTTACCTTTTGTAGTCTTTAGTGAACCATATTCTGAGATTATAAATGTTAAACTTCAAAATGATGATAAATTACACCTAAATTCTGATTTGAACAGTGGAGCTTTTGTATTTGCACCATTTGATTCTGATAAATTTGATAAAATTTATTTGCCTTTTGAAAAATGTAAATCTTTTACATCAGTATATTCTGATAAAGTAATAAATTCAGCATTTTCAAAGATAGAGTTAAGTAACGTGTTTAATGAAAATAAACATACTAGTCTTGTTGAAAAATCTTTAATAGAAATAGAAAAAGGGTCTTTAAAAAAAGTGGTTTTATCAAGAGTTGAACTTATGTCTATTTCTTCTGTTGATTTAATTTCTGTTTTCAATAAGCTTTTTTCTTTTTATAACAACTCTTATACATATATTTGGTTTCACCCTAAAGTTGGTTTTTGGATAGGGGCTACACCAGAAAAACTATTAATTATTAATAATGATCTAATGCAGACTGTTGCTCTTGCTGGTACACAAAAAAGCAATTCAGAAGATGTAGTCAATTGGTCCAAAAAAGAGATTAATGAGCAGCAATATGTGAAAACTTATATTTTAGATGCTTTAGTTAAAATTGTTGATAATTTATCTTACAGTAAAACAGTCAACGTAAAGTCTGGTGATTTATATCATTTATCTACAACGATTAACGCTAATTTAAAGTCTTTTAATGATTATAGCAGTATTGTTGATGTGATTCATCCTACTCCAGCTGTTTGTGGTATACCTTTAGATGCTTCTAAAGAATTTATAACACTTAATGAGGGTTATGAAAGGTCTTATTATTCTGGCTATTTAGGAGTTATATCTCCGAAAAATAAATCCGTTAAGTTATATGTTAATTTAAGATGTGCTGAAATATTTAATAATTCGATAAAAATTTATGTTGGAGGTGGTATAACTAAAAGTTCAAACCCTAAGGATGAATATGAAGAAACTTTAGCTAAATCTTATGTAATGAAAAATGTTTTTTATTAAATATTAGTTCTCTTAATTCTTATCTTTACAATCTATATTTATTTAAATGAACTTTTCTAAAAACATCCTTGCTCAATCTATAATAGATTTATGTTTTAAAAAGAATATTAAAAACATAGTTATCTCTCCTGGAAGTAGAAATGCTCCACTGGTTTTAGGTTTTAATAATAATTCATTTTTTAAAACATACAGTGTAGTTGATGAAAGAGTTGCTGCTTTTTTTGCACTCGGTATAGCTCAACAGATTAATGAACCTGTGGTTTTAGTCTGCACTTCTGGTAGCGCATTGTTAAATTATTACCCTGCTATTTCAGAAGCATACTTTAGTAATATTCCTTTAGTTGTTCTTTCTGCAGATAGACCAAAAGAGTTTTTAAATATTGGTGATGGTCAAACTATAAATCAAAAAAATGTTTTTCAACAAAACATTGAATACTCTGTTGATTTAGATCAAAAAGATAAATCATTTTTCAGCTTATTAGGTTTAAAAACCGATAACCAAACAAAAATTAATAATGCTCTAAATATTTCTATAACTAAACAAATGCCAGTACATATTAATGTTCCTTTTTCAGAACCTTTGTATGAGCTGACGGATACTATGAGCGTTAGTACGATAAATATCATACCAAAACTCAATAAATCAAGAGTTAATAGAATTAATTCATTTACTAAAAAATGGCAAAATTCAATTAAAAAAATAATTCTCATTGGAGTTTCTTCACCTGGTTTATTAAATAAAAAATCAATTGACTTGTTAGCCAATGATTCGTCTGTTTTAGTTTTGACAGAGAATACATCCAATGTTTATCACCCTTTATTTTGTAATAAAATTGATCAGTTAATTGCTCCTTTAACTGACTCGGATTTAAAAGACTTTAGACCTGAAATATTGATTACTATGGGAGGGATGATTATCTCAAAAAAAATTAAAGTAATTTTTAGAAATAATCAGCCAAAAGAACATTGGCATATTGGTAACCATAAAGCAAATGATACCTTTTTTTGTTTAACAAAGCATTTTAAATCTAAGCCAGATGATATTATAGATAGATTATATGAAAATCATATAGACAATAGCTCTAATTTTTATACTATTTGGGCCTCTGTAATTTCTAAAAGGAAACTAAAACATATAGATTATTTTTCTAGTCTTGATTATTGTGATTTTAAAGTATTTGATACTGTTTTAAAATCAATTCCACAAAAATCAATGTTGCAAATATCAAATAGCTCAGCTATTCGCTATTCACAATTATTTGATATTGACAAATCAATTAATGTATACTGTAATAGAGGAACAAGCGGAATTGATGGTAGTACATCTACAGCGATAGGTGCTTCTATTAATTATAAACACAACACTGTTTTTATCACAGGAGATTTAAGTTTCTTTTACGACAGCAATGCTTTGTGGAACGATTTTATTCCTTTGAATTTTAGAATTATACTTATCAATAATAGAGGAGGAGGTATTTTTAAAATCTTAACAAAAGACAACAGCTCTGAACTGTTTAAAAAGTTTTTTGAAACAAAACATCATTTATCAGCTAAAGAATTATGTAAAATGTATGGTTTTGATTTTTATGAAAGTGATGATGAATCAAAATTAAAATTAATCTTGAATGACTTTTATCAACCTTCCAATAAACCAAAACTATTAGAAGTTGTAACAGATAGTGTTTACAATCAAGATTACTTATTAAATTATTTTGAGTTTATAAAATAAGCACTCTAATATTTGTACCTTTGAAAAATGATAGAATTAGGTGTAGTAAATAATTTAAAAATACTTCGACATACTCCTCCAGGACTGTTTTTAGGCGATGAAGAAGATAATGAAGTTTTGTTACCAAATAGGTACGTTCCTGAATCCTACGAAATAGATGGCTATTTAGAAGTCTTTGTTTATTTAGATAATGAAGAACGTATTGTTTCTGTTACTGACGTCCCTTATATCCAAAGAGGCAGTTTTGCACTATTAAGATGTAATGAAGTTACAAGTTTTGGTGCTTTTTTAGATTGGGGTTTAGTTAAGGAATTATTTTGCCCTTTCAAGGAAATGGCATTTAAAATGAAAAAAGGGGACTGGTATTTGGTTCATTGTTATTTAGATGATGAAACAAATAGGTTATTAGCATCAAGTAAGACGAATAGATTTTTAGATAATAAAACACTTTCTGTTGAGCAGTTTGAAGAAGTAGATGTAATTATATCGCATCCATCAGAACTCGGAATGAATGTAATAGTTAACAATATTCATTCTGGTTTAATATTTAGTGATAATATATTTAAAGATATTTCTGTTGGGGATAAACTTAGAGGTGTCATAAAAAAAGTTCATGAAAACAATAAGCTAGATGTTTCTCTTGGTCATATTGGCTACAGAAATATTGAACCAAACTCAAATTTTATATTAGACAAGATTAATGATGCGGATGGCTTTTTAGCGGTAACAGATAAGTCATCACCAGAACTAATTAAAGATACGTTTCAAATGAGTAAAAAAGCCTTTAAAAAAGCTTTAGGTGGTTTATACAAACAACAATTAATTACTATTAAAAGTGATGGTATATATCTAACTAACAAATAACTTTAATGAGTAAAATTAATTGGAATCAAGCGAAAAAATATAAAGACATCACTTATAAAAAAGCAAGTGGTGTTGCTAGAATTGCATTTAACAGACCAGATGTTAGAAATGCTTTTAGACCTCAAACAACTTCTGAATTATATGATGCATTATATGATGCTCAAGAAGACACTTCAATAGGTGTTATTTTGTTAAGTGCAGAAGGTCCTTCTACTAAAGATGGAGTTTATTCTTTTTGTAGCGGTGGAGATCAAAAATCAAGAGGGGAGAAGGGTTATGTTGGAGATGATGGTTACCATAGGCTAAATATTCTTGAGGTTCAACGCCTTATTAGAATGATGCCTAAAGTTGTTATTGCTGTAATTCCAGGTTGGGCAGTTGGTGGAGGACATAGTTTACATGTAGTTTGCGATCTTTCAATCGCTAGTAAAGAACATGCCATTTTTAAACAAACTGATGCTGATGTTACTAGTTTTGATGGTGGCTACGGCTCTGCTTATTTGGCAAAAATGGTTGGTCAAAAAAAAGCTAGAGAAATTTTTTTCTTAGGAAAAAGTTATACTGCAACTGAGGCTTGTGATATGGGAATGGTTAATACGGTTGTTACACACGATAAATTAGAGTCTACAGCTTATGAATGGGCTCAAGAGATTTTAAAAAAATCTCCAACTTCAATTAGAATGTTGAAATTCGCTATGAATCTTACGGATGATGGTATGGTTGGTCAGCAAGTTTTTGCTGGTGAAGCTACTCGTTTAGCATATATGACAGACGAAGCAAAAGAAGGTAGAGATGCTTTTTTAGAAAAAAGACCACCGAATTTTAACAAAAAATGGATTCCTTAATAGTATGACTAATTTTAAAGTATGGATTTCTAGCTTTAGATTAAGAACCCTGCCTTTATCAATCTCTGGTATTTTAATTGGTAGTGCTTTTGCTTATTCCAATGATAATTTCAATAGTATTATTTTCTTACTTGCCTTACTAACTACAATTTCATTACAGATATTATCTAACCTTGCCAACGATTATGGAGATGGAGTTAAGGGTACAGATAATAATAATAGAATTGGTCCTGAAAGAGCTATTCAAAGTGGATTGATTTCCCCAAAAAAAATGAAAAATGCTATTATAATTAATGTTGTCATTTTAATAGTATTAATTTCTTCTCTTCTTTATTGTTCTTTTAAACCAGATGAATATTTTAACCTTTTTCTTTTCTTTTTTTTAGGGTTTATTAGCATTTTTTCAGCTATCAAATATACAGTTGGAAATAAAGCTTACGGATATTATGCTTTAGGAGATATTTTTGTTTTTGCTTTCTTTGGTTTTCTTAGCACTATGGGTTCTTATTATTTATATGCTAAAAGTTTAGATGTAATACTGTTATTACCCTCAATTTCTGTTGGCCTTCTGAGTGTTGGTGTATTAAACTTAAATAATATGAGAGATTTAGTTTCTGATAAATTATCCAATAAAATTACAATTGCTGGTAGCTTAGGTTTTGATAATGCAAAAAAATATCATCTTTTAATTTTAATAATTTCAATTCTTATTTCTGTAACTTTTGTTTTTAATTTTTATTTCAGATTAACAAGTTTAATTGTTTTACTATCTTATTTTCCAATTATAATTCACTTTAAAAATGTGTATTTAATTAATGAGCCTAAACTTTACAATAAGGAATTAAAAGTTCTTGCTATTTCTACTTTTGTTTTTAGTTTAATTCATTCAATAATAATTATATTATAAGATGATTTGTAATTTTAAGAAACTGCAGAATTAGGACTAAATAGTTTAGATTATGAAAGCAACTTATAAAAAACGCAATTTCTTATTTAAAATCCCTGGGGGGACTTCTAGAGGGGTTTTACGTTCAAAAGATTCGTGGTTTATAATTTTAAATAATGATTTAAAAACTGGAATAGGAGAATGTAGTATAATTGAAGGGTTAAGTATTGATAATGTTTCAGAGATTGAATCAAAGCTGGAATGGCTATGTTTAAATATAAATAAACCTCCATCATATTTGTTTGATGAGCTGACTGATTTTCCATCCATATTTTTCGGATTAGAAATGGCCTTAAGATCATTAAAATCATTAAAAGAAAATGTCTTATTCTCCTCTGATTTCACTCAGGGTAAAGCTAGTATTCCAATTAATGGTCTAGTATGGATGGGGGAGATAGGGTTTATGAAAAAACAAGTAGATGAAAAAATCTCAAAAGGATTTAAATGTATTAAACTAAAAATTGGTGCTTTAGATTTTGATACAGAATTTGCTCTATTAAAAAGTATTAGAGACAAATATGACTCTTCAGAATTAGAAATTAGAGTTGATGCCAATGGTGCTTATCATTATAAAAATGCCTTAACAATTTTGGATAAGTTATCTAAATTAAATATCCATTCAATTGAGCAGCCTATTAAAGCTGGTCAAACAAAAGAAATGTCAAACCTATGTCAAAACTCTCCAATCCCTATAGCTTTAGATGAAGAGCTAATCGGAGTTGTAAGTATTGCGGATAAATTAAAATTATTAGAAGAAATTAATCCACAATATATAATTCTTAAACCAAGTTTATTGGGAGGCTTCAAGTCTAGTGAGGAATGGATTAAGGTTTGTCCAAAAAATACAAAATACTGGGTAACTAGCGCTTTAGAGAGTAATTTAGGTTTAAGTGCAATTTCACAATGGGTATATAGTCTAAACAACTCATTACCACAAGGTTTAGGTACTGGCTCACTATTTTCTAACAACTTTGAATCACCATTATCCATAAAAAATGCTAAATTGCACTTTAATAAAAATAATAACTGGAATATAAATATTTAGATTCTGTGGCTATGAGTGATTCCTTACTAAAAAGACTTGAAGATAATGCAGGTTTAACTTTTACTTTAAAGTAAAAGTTAAAACATTATAATTAATATTCATAATCAATAATAAAATAATTATAGAAAAATAGCAATATTAGATTGTATTTTTGAAAAAACTTAAAAAACAATATTATGTATATAGAACAAGCACAGAAAAACTTAATTGATTGGTGGAGGTATGTATTAGGTGTAGCGATTGCTATTGCTGGTGTTGTTATTTTTTCTATACCTCATTCAGTTGCACTTATAGCTAAAATTGCAACAGGTGATGTAGATATGGATAAGATAGGTGCTAGCGATACCGCCTACATTATGGGGTTATTTGAATCTAACCTCAATTTTTTATATATATTATTGCCTTTCGCAGGTGGTTTAATATTTCTACTATTTATAGCTGTTAAGTTTTTACATAAACAAAGTATAACAAACCTTACTACTTCAAGAGCTAAAATTGATTGGAGTAGGGTTGCATTTGCATTTATTCTTTGGGGTGTTATATCAACTGCTATGACAATGGTGGACATATACTTATCACCAGATGATTATGTTTTTAATTTCGAGATAAATAGGTTTTTAATCTTAGCTGTTATTGCAATTTGCTTAGTTCCTCTGCAAACTAGCTTTGAGGAGTATATGTTCCGTGGTTATTTGATGCAGGGAATTGGTAATATTTTTAGAAATAAATGGGTTCCGTTAATTGTTACTTCTGTTGCTTTTGGTTTATTGCACATAGCTAATCCTGAAGTTGATAAGCTAGGTAACATAATAATGATTTATTATATAGGTACTGGATTCTTTTTAGGGATTCTTACTTTAATGGATGAAGGAATGGAGTTGGCTTTAGGGTTTCACGCTGCTAATAACTTGTTTACTGCTTTATTAGTGACTGCTGACTGGACTGCTTTTCAAACATATTCAATTTACACATCAATTGCTGATCCATCCTCTATGGGCGCATCAGAAATTATAGTTCCTGTATTTGTTATATTTCCAATATTACTTTTAATTTTTTCAAAAAAATACAATTGGAATAACTGGTTTAACAAGTTAGCTGGACCAGTTGAAACGTTAGAGACTGAGAATATAAACCAATAATTAAATAGTTTGAAATATAAATGGCACTTATATGTAATGTCGTCCTTTTATTTATTTACAGGGATAGCGCATTTCACTAACCCTGAGTTTTTTCTAGATGTAATGCCTGCTTTTATGCCTTCACATCAACTGTTAGTAGATTTAAGCGGATATGCAGAGATTATTTTAGCTTTAGCACTACTAACTGGTTTTTTAAGAAAAATAGCTGCATACTTAATTATACTGATGCTTATAAGCTTCTTCTTAGTTCATTTAGATATGATATTTACATATGAAGTGTTGGATAATTATTATTTAAATAAATTATTACTATTAACTAGAATCCCATTACAATTAGGATTAATATACTGGGCCTATCAATATTGTAAAGATTAATTCTTTATAAATGTAATTTCTAATTTATTAAAGTCAGCTGCTGCATTAATTACCTCTCTAAAATCTTGGTACTTTGCCTTACTGTATTTTAGTGACTTGTAAAATTCTTCTATAGTTATTGTGAGTAGGTTCTTATTTATTGTATAATTTGATTTAAATTTTGCTGTAATATTTCCATTAGAAACATACTTTTTGTTAATATTAATTTTTTTAGCATCTTCAATTTTATAGCCCCTTGGAATTTTTATAGTTATTGAATACTCATAAAAATTCGGATATCTAATTTCGATTGGATTTACTCTTTCACTATCAGAGTACAATTGACTTTGAGTTCCAATTATACTACCTAGCTTAAAATTATATTTTTTTAATCTTTTTTTGGTTGGGTAATCTGTTTTATGCTCGTTAATTAGACTTTCAGTAGAAATAGTAGAATTGACTACAAATGGTTTATTATATTCTGATTGATTCAACTCTTTATTTTTGATAGAGTAATCGATAACTTTTTTTGATGCTATACCAGATGTTGTTAAATAATCTGTTAAATCAGAATTTACATCAGACAAATTAACTAAGGCTCTATTTGTTGTTGCCCAGTGCCCTGTAAATTCCTGAACTTCATTAATGATTACGCTTTTCATCTTTTTGAAATCTACTCCTATAGTTCTTTTTATAACACTATAATTCTTGTCACTTTCAATTATTGTACTGAAATAATAATCTTTATTTTTATTAATAAAAATACCGTAATTACCTAATACATTAAATGGTGCTTCTCCAATTCTGTATTCATTTCGATCTGGGATTATATATTTTTTTTCTTCTGGAATATAAAACAAAAGCTCTCTTAAATTATCAGGATTGAAGAATTCAGGATCAAATTTATTGAAATACCTGTTTGATGTTATTAAGAGTTCATAATTAATATCATTGTAAGTAAATAAACTAGAGTAAAGCTGTATGATACCAATATTACTTGCTTTTTTGTTTTTAAGAATATAATCCAAATTAGATAATTCAGATTTTCCATTCTCTTCAATTATGAAAGTTTTTTTTAAATAATTGTCAATTATATTTAACTTTTGAAAAGTACTATAGTTAGCTTTCTTGGGTAAAATAAGGTCATTAAGAGTGATTAATTCTTTAGTGTATTTACTAGGAAATGCAATAGGGTGGATACTGTTAGTTATATTGGTCCAAAACTCGTTTTGAGAGTTTTTTTTGTCAGCGCTATAGCATTGATAAATAACATTAACCCTGTTAGCTTGCACAGTTGAGTACTCTTCGGTGCTGATAGAATTCATATTATAAATTATAAAATTCTTTGCCTTTACACCATTTATCAACTTTGTATCAAACACCTCATTTGTGTTGTATGCTTTTACCTTAGACTTGAATTTACCTGCAATTAATATAAATTCTGTTTTGTTATTAAAATATTCTTCTTGTAGTATTTGACTACCATGAATTTCGTTTTTTTCTTTTGTGGTATAAATGTATTCAAGGCTGGAGTTAATTTCTAGATTATTTAATTGATAGACTTTAAAGTTTGTACTGAGTTCGTCATTTTCTTGTTCGATTAAATCTGATCTTTCTAAGTTTCTAACATTTCCAAGACTATCTGTAGTCCTAACTTTTAAATCAATTAAACTTAATGAGTTATACATGGGTATGTATAGTGTCTTATGATAATCAACTCCTTTAATGTTTACTATTTTTATTTTTGCATGTCTAGTTAAAAACTTATCAAATGAATTACTTAAACTGTCTATATCACTGTGATACTCTATTATATATTTATTTATTAGTCCAAGAGAAGAATCGTTGTAAGTTGAGTCAACTTTTATTTCTTCTGAATTCTCTTTAGACCAGTCGTAAGTTTTGTGAAATTGAGAGAATACTAATGTGTCTAATAATACTAGAATTATAAGAAGAGTTTTTTTCATTATGTTTTTAAATAGACATTTGATTCAAATATATTTATTATAATTATAGATAAAGTTAAAATATATATAAATTTAACGTATTGTATATTTGTAATTATGATTAAGATTCACAAAAACTTTAAATTAAATTCTAATAATTATAATAAGCAAGAATTAGTAAGTTTTGCTTCTAATAATCTTGCATGTAACGTTAGTTCAATGCCTGATTTATCTAATTTAATTTTAGAGATTTTTAATGATGAATCTTTTATTTCATGTAAAACTTCTGGTTCTACTGGTAAGCCTAAAGTTATTAGGTTAGAGAAACAATCCCTTGTAAACTCTGCTTGTATGACAGGTACTTACTTTAATCTTTTACCTGGTCATTCTGCTGTATCTTTTTTACCTATGAATTTCATTGCTGGAAAAATGATGTTAGTAAGAGCGATGGTTTTAGGGTTAGATTTATCAATTTTCACGCCAACTTCTAATCCAAGTGATCAAATAGATAAAAAATATTTTTTTTCTGCGATGACTCCAATGCAGGCTAATAATTCAATTGCTAAATTAAAATATATAAATACACTTATTTTAGGAGGGAGTGAAGTTTCAACTATTTTACGATCAAAAATTCTTTCACAAATAGATAGTTATTATGAAACTTATGGGATGACTGAAACAGCTACTCACATTGCTGTAAAAAAAATATCAAAAAATGATCAAGATATAAATCAATTTTCAGCTCTAAGTGGAGTTAGTATCTCTACTAATAAAAACAACTGTTTAGTAATTGATGCCCCTCATTTAACTAAAGATAAAATAGTTACTAATGATATTGTAGAAATTAGATCTTCTAACAATTTTTCTATTATTGGTAGGATAGATAATATCATTAATTCTGCTGGAATCAAACTAATACCAGAGAAAATTGAAAACAAACTATCTACTTTTATTTCCAAAAATTTTATTATTTCATCCCTCAAAGATGAATTATTAGGTAATAAACTAATTTTAATAATTGAGTCAAAAAAATATAAACTAAATAATGACATTTTTAAATATTTAACCAAATTTGAAGTTCCAAAACAGGTTTATTTTATTAATAAATTCACCTACACAAGAACAAACAAAATAGATAGGGTTAAAACTTTAGAAACAATAAACTAAACAGCTATGTATAAATTAATTATCACAATACTAATAACAACTAATTTATTTTCTCAAGAAATATTAGTTCAAAAAGACAGAGCCAATGTTATAAATAAGGTACTAGAAGATAGGCTAAACAATCTTTTGCCGATTCTTATGGATCAATCAGGGATTGACATGTGGGTGTTAATCTCAAGAGAATACAATGAGGATCCTGTTCTAAAAACAATGCTTCCAGCAGAGTGGTTAAATGCTAGACGACGTACCATTATTGTTTTTTATCGAGATAAAAAGAACAACACAATTGATAAGTTGGCTGTAGCTAGATATAATTTTGGGGATAACATAATCTCTGCATGGGATAAAGAAAAACAACCAGAGCAGTGGCAAAGATTAGTCGAGCTGATCAAAGAAAGAGAGCCTAATCAAATTGGTTTAAATTTCTCTAAATATTTCAATATTTCAGATGGTTTAGATAAAACAGATTTTGATGAGTTTATGGATTTCCTGCCAATTGAATATAAAAACAAAATTGTTAGTGCTGAGACATTATCTAATTTATGGATAGAAACTAGAACTGAATATGAAATGAAGTTATATGAAAATATTATTGAAATTACTCACAATATTATTTCAGAGGCATTTTCTAATTCAGTAATAAAGCCTGGTTTAACTACAACGACTGATGTGGAGTGGTGGATGAGGCAGAAAGTAACAGAACTTGGTTTGGATACTTGGTTTCATCCTACTGTAGATATTCAGCGTAACGATGAAATGCAGAAGGACCATTTAAATTCTTTTTCAGATAGACCTAATGATAAAACAATTATTTATGGAGATTTACTTCATTGTGATTTTGGAATAACTTATCTGAGATTAAACTCAGATTGTCAGCAAATTGCTTACGTTATGAAACAATCTGACAGCATTATTCCTGAATTTTTAACAAAAGCATTTAAAAAAGGAAATGAGTTACAGGATATTTTAACTAAAAACTTTACTTATTTAGATACTGGTAATGAAATTCTCATTAATTCTTTGAATGAAGCTAAGGCTGAAGGTTTGAGACCGTCAATTTATACTCATCCCTTAGGTTCTTATGGTCACTCCTCAGGACCAACAATAGGCATGTGGGATTCTCAACAAGGAGTAATTGGCGCAGGAGACTATCCTTTAAATTACAATACAGTTTACGCTATAGAGCTTAATATAACTACGTTTATAACAGAGTGGAATCGAGATATTAAAATAATGTTAGAGGAAGCTGGTTTTTTCGGTAAAAACGGATTTAGATATGTTAACAATAGACAAACTAAAATAATTGAAATTCCATTTATTAATTAATAATTTGATTAGTTTAGTAAAAAATTAATTTAATGAAAAGACCCCTAGTTTTAGTACTGTTTTTCTTATTCTCAATTTCATCATATTCTCAAATTAATAATATTCAAAGAGGTCAAAGAGGTTATGCCCCTATGCCTAAATATGATAGTTCTGCATATGTTTCTACTTTAAATATTTATAAAGAATTAGATAAAATTTTACCTAAATGTAAAGCGGAGTTTGTTTTAGACGAGTTTGAGATGCAAATACTTAAAGGTTTGCTTATTGAAAAGATGGAAAGTTACAATATGATTGTAGATAATGAAGATTATACCCGTGATGTAAGACTTAGTAAACTTAAATTGAACGAATTTGAATATGTAAAATCTTTAAATTCAATTTTAAGTTCTGCGGAAGTTTCAAGGTATATCGAAATGGACTTTGAGAGTGATAGTAAGGAAAAAAAGAAAAAAAGAAAAAAAAGAAAAAAATCTTAGTTTGATATGAAAATGATGAATAAAAATACGGTTTTAGGATGGGCGACTTTTATAATGATAATTATAGGTTTAGTTCTTGTAGGCTTAGGTGCCTTTAAATATAATGAAGTAGCCGGCTGGGGTTTTGTCTCAGTAGGTGTTGGTTTTTTTGCTAATGCATGGGTTTTCTATGCGCTTAAAGGAAGAGTTTAATGAGCGATGATAAGAAAATAATATTCTCAATGTCTGGTTTAACCAAGACATTTCCAGGTGAAAGTAAAGCTGTATTAAAGAATATTTATTTAAGCTTTTTTTACGGAGCTAAAATTGGAATACTTGGACTAAATGGTTCTGGAAAATCTACATTATTAAAAATTATTGCAGGTTTAGATAATAATTTTCAAGGAGATATAACTTTCTTACAAGACTATTCTGTTGGTTTTTTAGAACAAGAGCCAATTCTTGATGATAATAAAACAGTTCTAGAAATTGTTAAAGAAGGAGTAAGTGAAACAGTAGCTATTTTAGACGAATACAATGGAATTAACGATAAATTTGGTTTAGAGGAAGTTTACTCTAATGCGGATAAAATGCAGAAATTGATGGATAGACAGGCTGTTCTTCAGGATATGATTGACGCTTCAAATGCCTGGGAATTAGACACCAAGTTAGAGATAGCTATGGACGCTTTAAGAACACCAAGTCCAGAGAAGCAAATTAAATATTTGTCTGGAGGGGAAAGAAGAAGAGTAGCTTTATGCAGATTGTTATTAAAAGAACCTGATGTGTTATTATTAGATGAACCTACAAATCACTTAGATGCTGAGTCTGTTGACTGGTTAGAACAACATTTATCTAGATATAAAGGGACAGTGATTGCAGTAACTCACGATAGATACTTTTTAGATAATGTAGCTGGTTGGATTTTAGAACTAGATAGGGGTGAAGGAATTCCTTGGAAAGGTAATTATTCATCTTGGTTAGACCAAAAGTCCACAAGACTAGCACAGGAAAGTAAAGTCGCATCAAAGAGGCAAAAAATTCTTGAAAGAGAATTAGACTGGGTTAGACAAGGAGCTAAGGGTAGGCAAACAAAACAAAAGGCAAGATTAAGTAATTATGATAAGTTGTTGAACCAAGATCAAAAACAGCTAGATGAAAAGTTAGAAATATATATACCTAATGGACCTCGTTTAGGTACTAACGTTATCAACTCAATTAAGGTTAGTAAAGCATTTGATGATAAATTATTATATGATAATCTAGAATTTAGTTTACCCCAAGCTGGAATCGTGGGAGTGATAGGTCCTAACGGAGCTGGAAAGACAACTATATTTAAAATGATTATGAAGGAACTAAACCCTGATAAAGGTGAGTTTTTAATTGGTGAAACTGCTAAAATAGCATATGTAGATCAGTCGCATACAAATATTGATTTAGAAAAAAGCATATGGGAAAATTTTTCCGATGGTCAAGAGCTAATTTCAATGGGAGATAGGCAAGTGAATTCTAGAGCTTATCTGAGTAGATTTAATTTTAGTGGTAGTGAGCAAAATAAAAAAGTAAAATTACTTTCTGGAGGTGAAAGAAATAGACTTCATTTAGCTATGACATTAAAAGAAGAGGGTAATGTGTTACTTCTTGATGAGCCAACTAATGACTTAGATGTCAATACTTTAAGAGCTTTAGAAGAAGGCTTGGAAAGTTTTGCTGGTTGTGCAGTAGTGATAAGTCACGATAGATGGTTTTTAGATAGAGTTTGTACTCACATATTAGCATTTGAAGGAAACTCTGAAGTATACTTTTTTGAAGGAGCTTATAGTGAATATGAGGAGAATAAAAAGAAAAGACTTGGTAAAGAAACTCTCCCAACTAGAATTAAATACAGAAAACTAATTAGATAAATAATTCCATTTTTATGTTTGCTCTTTTGTAGGGGCAATCTTTTTCTAAATTAATTTCAGTAAAGTTATATTTAAGGTATAAATAGATAGCATTTTTCAGTATTCTATTCGAGTATAATATAAGTTTATGTATTTTTCTTTGTTTTGCAATAGATATAATTTCTTTTAGTATTTTTTGCCCAATTTTTTGATTTCTACACTTTGGATCTACAGCCATTTTAGTTAACTCATAGATGTTTACTTTATTAGTGGGCATTAATGCAACAGTTCCTACTATCTCTTTTTTAATGACTGCAAATAAAATTATACCACCCCTGTTAATTATATATTTTTCTGGATTACTTAGTATTAATCTGTCGTGTTCTTCCACATAAAAATAGGATTCTAACCATTCTATGTTTAAATTATAAAATTCACTAGAATATTTATCTTGATAATTTATAAAACTAACCTTCATAATTAGATCTAATATTTGAATAATTAAATTTAATATTAATATATTTATTTCATATAAAAAAATTATGCAATTAATAGAATGTGTTCCAAATATTTCTGAAGGTAGAAATCAAATTGTAATCGATAAGATTGTTGATGTCATTGAAACCGTAGATGGAGTTAAATTACTTAATGTAGACCCTGGAAAAGCAACTAACAGAACAGTTATTACTTTTGTAGGGGAGCCACAAGCTGTAATTGATGCTGCTTTTTTGTTAATTGAAAAAGCTAAAGAGCTTATTGATATGAGTTTACACAATGGAGAGCACCCTAGAATGGGAGCTGTTGATGTTTGCCCGTTGATACCAATTTCAAATATTACAATGGAGGAGACTGTTGAATATGCTCATAAATTAGGTGAAAGAGTTGGAGATGAATTAGGTATTCCAATTTATTGTTATGAAAATGCAGCCAAAGAAGATAAACGTGTGAATCTATCGAATTGTAGATCCGGTGAATATGAAGGATTATCTAAAAAGATTATAACATCAGTTTGGAAGCCTGATTATGGCCCAAGTAAGTTTACTGAAAGCGTTGTTAAATCTGGTGTTACTGCTATTTCTGCGCGTGATTTTTTAATTGCTTACAATGTTAATTTAAACTCAACTTCATCAAGAAGAGCTAATGCTATAGCGTTTGATCTAAGAGAAGCAGGTAGAATTAAACGAGAGGGAGATAAAATTTCAGGAAAAATAGTAAAAGATAAAAATGGCGAAGCTGTTAGACAGCCAGGGATATTTAAAAATCTAAAAGGAATTGGTTGGTATATTGAAGAATATGGAATTGCTCAAATTTCATATAATTTAACTAATATTAATATTACAAGTTTACATGATGTATTTGAAAAGACTTGCCAAAGAGCAGAGATTAGAGGGCTCAGAGTCACTGGTTCTGAATTAATAGGATTAGTACCTAAAAAGGTTTTGATAGATGCTGGTAAATATTTTTTACAAAAACAAAGCAGATCTTTAGCTATTTCAGATGAAGAAATAATTCATATTGCGATTAAGTCTTTAGGTCTAGACGAACTGCAACCCTTTAATCCTGAAGAGCGAATCATTGAATACGCGCTAAAAAATGACGATCAACAACTAGCTAAGATGAATTTAATTGAATTCGCTAATAAAACTTCTAGTGAATCACCTGCACCTGGTGGCGGTTCAATTTCTGCGTATTGTGGTGCTTTAGGAGCTGCTTTATCCACAATGGTTGCTAATTTATCTGCAAATAAAAGAGGATGGGAAGACAAATGGGAGTTTTATTCTAAATGGGGTGAGAAAAGTTTAGCTTACCAAAACATATTAGTAATGCTAGTAGATGAAGATACTCTAGCGTTTAATAGAATAATGGCAGCAGTTTCACTACCTAAAGATTCAGATGAGCAAAAAGAAACTCGATTAACGGCTCTTCAATCTGCCACAAAATATGCTATTGAAGTACCTTTTAAAATTATGGAAACTTCATTTGCTTGCTTAGAGAGCATTAAATGTATGGCAGATGCAGGTAATCCAAATTCTATTTCTGATGCAGGTGTTGCAGCTTTATGTATCCGTACAGCTGTAATGGGTGCGTATTTGAATGTGAGAATCAACTGTAAAGATTTAAATGATGATAATTATGTATCTGATATTATACAAAAAGGTAAGTTGATAGTTGAACAAACTAATCTGATAGAAAAAGAAATAATGTTATTAGTAGATAAGCATCTTAATTAAATCAAACAATAGCACCTGCTAAAATCACTTTACTGATTTTGTCACATCCGAATGAGTATGGTATTTCATCTATAGAATTTAATTTATCTGTGATAATTAAATTTGCAATTTTACCTATAGTTATACTTCCTGCTTTATCACTTATTCCCATAGAATATGCACCATTAATTGTTGCTGCATTAATTGCTTCTTCAGTAGTCATTTTCATTTTTATACATGCAGTACTAACTACGAAATTCATATTCCCACTTGGTGAAGACCCGGGATTATAGTCACTTGCGATAGCTAATGGTAAACCGCTATCGATTATTTTTCTTGCTGGTGTATAATTGATGCCAAGAAAATAGGAACAAGTAGGAAGTGCTACCGGCATTGTAGAGCTGTTTTTTAAGATTTCTAAATCTTTATCATTTAACACTTCAAGATGATCTACAGACAAGGCATTATATTTCACTGCTAATTTTATACCACCTATTGAATTAAACTGGTTTACGTGAATTTTAGTTTGTATACCCAGTTCTTGAGCTTTAGAAATTATTTTTTCTGATTGAGATAAGTCAAAATAACCTTTTTCGCAAAACACATCTACATAATTAATTAGTTGTAGTTTATGAAATTCAGGAAGCATATTGTTAATAATAAGATCTACATATTGATGTTTGTTCTTTGAAAATTCCTTAGGAAATGCATGAGCTCCTAAAAAAGTTGATTTTACTATAATTTCAGTACTTTTATTGATCTCAGAAATTACTTCTAGCATTTTCTTTTCAGAGTCTATATTTAAACCATAGCCAGATTTAATCTCAATTGCACCTGTCCCTTGTTTAATTACATTATGTACTCTTTCTAAAGATTGTTCTAATAAATCTTTTTTACTAGTATTTCTTAGAATTTCAACAGAATTTAATATTCCTCCGCCATTATTTGCAATTTCAGTATAGCTCAAGCCTTTAATTCTATCTATAAACTCTTTTGATCTGTTTCCAGAGTAAACTATATGGGTATGGGAATCACACCACGAAGGCAGCACCATTTGGCCATTACAATCAATAACCTTAAAATTATCTAATTTTTTTGGACAATTCTCCATCTCACCAAATTCTTTTATAAAAGAATTTTCTAATAACAAATATGCATTATTAATTGAAGGAATAATACCCATGTCTTTTCCAGAAACGTATTGAACGTTGCTATCTCTAACCTGTAAAAGTTTTTTTATATTTATTAAGAGAGTAAATGACATTTTATAAATTTATTTAAATCATATTTTCTGGTCTTACCCACTCATCATATTCTGAAGCTGTTAAATAACCTAAGTTAATAGCTTCCTCCTTTAATGTAGTTCCATTTTGATGTGCTTTATTAGCTATTTCTGCAGCTTTATAATAACCTATTTTTGGATTAAGTGCAGTTACAAGCATTAAAGAGCTATTTAATTTTTCTTTAATTACTTTTGAATTTGGTTTAATACCCTCGACGCAATTATTACTAAAGCTGTAACATGCATCAGCTAATAATTTACAAGATTCAATTAAATTAGATGCCATCATAGGTTTAAAAACGTTCAATTGAAAGTGTCCTTGGGTAGCACCAAATGCAATTGAGGAGTCATTACCAATTATTTGAGCACAAACCATAGTTAGTGCCTCACACTGAGTTGGGTTTACTTTCCCTGGCATAATAGAGCTACCTGGTTCGTTAGCAGGAAGTGAAATTTCACCAATACCACTTCTAGGTCCAGATGCTAGAAACCTTATGTCATTACCAATTTTGTTAAGTGTTATTGCGATACCTTTTAATGCAGAATGAGATCTAACTATAGCATCGTTAGCAGAAAGAGCTTCAAATTTATTTGGTGCAGTAATAAAAGGAAGTCCTGTTAAGTTAGATATTATTTCAGCAACTTTTGACGAATATCCTTTTGGTGTATTTAAGCCTGTACCAACAGCTGTACCACCTAAAGCTAGTTCGCTTAAATGATCTAAGGATTCGTTTAAAGCTTTTATTCCATGCTCTAACTGAGATACATAAGAAGAAAACTCCTGACCTAAAGTTAATGGAGTAGCATCCATTAGATGTGTTCTCCCTATTTTAATAATAGATTTAAATTCTACAGTTTTTTTATAAAATTCTTCTTTTAAGTTCTCCAAAGCTGGTATTGTGTGGTCTATTAAAAGCTTGTAAGATGATATGCTTATTGCAGTAGGGAAGGTGTCGTTTGAAGATTGTGATTTATTGACATCATCGTTTGGCATTACTAGTTTAGTACCATGACCTAGCTTATTTCCTTGTAATTGATGTGATCTATTAGAGATAACCTCATTTACATTCATATTAGTTTGAGTACCTGAGCCAGTTTGCCATACTACTAAAGGAAACTCTTTATCGTGATCTCCATTTAATATCTCATCACATACAGAGGATATTAGATCTTTTTTTTCAATTTCTAGTATTCCTTTTTCATGATTTACAATTGCAGCAGCTTTTTTTAAATATGCAAAAGCATAAATAATTTCAAGAGGCATTGAAGAGCTAGGTCCAATTTTAAAATTATTCCTAGATCTCTCAGTTTGAGCACCCCAGAGTTTATTTGCGGGTACTTTTACATCTCCTAAAGTATCTTTTTCTATCCTATATTCCATATTATTTATATGTAAAATTAGAATACAAATTTACAAATTTAAGTTCAATTATTTTTTTATTATTTATTGTTTAAGATTATTAAACAGTATATCTTTGGAACTTATTATATAAATTATGTTTGAATTTGATCAGTATTTAGGTTTTTTAGCATTTGCAACTATACTCAGTATAGGCTTTTGGTTAATGATATTTTTATTAACCTTTGTTATTCCTTACTGGGTAGGTGGGTCTTTACTTGAGAGATTGAAGGAAATTCGTGACGAAAAAAAGAATAAAGCTAAAAAATAATATTCCTTTGAATAAATTATTACAAATGCATTAGTTTATAACAACTATTGCTTTTTTAATTTATGCTTCCCTGATTTAACTTTCCTATTCCTGTTTTTTTCTATTTTTTGCAGACTTTGAATTATGCCAAATATTCCATATTGTGAAATACATGTAAGCAATCCAAATTAGACCTCCAATTATATACATTTCTATACTCATGTGGTTCTTCTTTGTCTTAATGCTATTGCAAATAATAATATAGTTCCTGGCCAATGTGCAGAATACTGAGCCGACTCAGTATCTCCTGAAATTCCTAAACCTATAGAATATAACATTGCAACGAATGCTATTATAATTGGGTAATACTTTGAAATAAATTCTCTCATAATTTTATAGTTAAATGTTGTTAAATTTAATGTTTTTTTTTAAATAGTTCTTAGCCACCATATTCTTCCCCGCCACCTTGATAACTTTGTCCACCACTTTGATACCTTTTCTTCTTTTGATTAATTCTATAAGTAAAGTTTAGGGTAAAACTTCTTGAACTCCATCTGTATTTTGATTCAGAATAAAAAGTCTCTGTAAATGCTTCGCTAATGCTGGCTCTAGAATCAAATAGATCTCTAACATTAAAAGATAATGTTCCCTTTTCATTAAGAATATC
The DNA here is from genome assembly GCA_028825365.1 of Flavobacteriaceae bacterium. Classification (GTDB taxonomy): domain Bacteria; phylum Bacteroidota; class Bacteroidia; order Flavobacteriales; family Flavobacteriaceae; genus SGZJ01. The sequence goes on from JAPKAF010000001.1 coordinate 33,215, forward strand.
TTTGCTAAATGCTAAATCTGCAGAGTAACTTGCTTTTGACTTGTTAATAGCATCTTCTCTTGGACCTCTGTAATTCATTCTTGTTTGCCATTCAATTTCACCTGGTAAAGTCAACTTATTATTTAATCTCATACTCCAACTTAAATTTTCACTTCCGTAATCAATATCGTTGTATTCCCCTTCAACTTTATTATTATACAAATTAAAATTTGAATTTACACTCCATTTTTTACTAGGTCTATAAGATAGATTAAATTCAAACCCGAATCTTGAATTAGTAGCTAGGTTTATGGGAAACCTCTCAATTATTGGAACATCTGTTCCGCCTAGGTTCACTGTTTCTCCTGTATCTTGAGTTATAAAATTAAATGTATTTGTTGATTTCTGAAAATACATTGATGAGTTTACTGAAAATGAAGATTCAAATGTTTTTAAATACCCAAAATCAAAATTGTTAGAGAAGGTAGGATCTAAATTTGGATTACCTCTAAATATACTTGTAGGGCTATTTTTAGTAGGGAAAGGGTTTATAAACCTAGACCACGGTCTTCTTAATCTTCTGCTGTAACCTAGAGTTATACTTTCGTCATCAGAAATCTCAAACCCAAAATTAAAAGTAGGAAATAAGCCTGTATCGTCCTTTTTAATCAATTCATCTGTGGTAATTTGAATTATATCTTTTTTAGTTTGCTCAACTCTAACCCCAAAAAGAAAAGAATATTTATCTTCAATTTTAAATCCGTATTGAGAATAAATTGCATTAACTTGTTCTTTGTATCGGAAAATATTACTTTGTTCTGGATCTAATATTAAGCCATCGTTTTGGTCAGAGTAAACTTTATAATCTTGGTAAAGATCTGATTCTTCTACTTTAAACCCAGCTTCAAATTGTCTGTTTTCACCAATTGGTAAAACATAGTCAGCCTTTAAAAGTTTGTTTTCATTAGTTTCATTAGAAGTAACTTGTTCAAAGTTTAAGCTGTTTTGAGTTAAAATAGAATTTTCGTTATCAAAGTTATTGCCGATCTGCATATCGATTACTAATTTATGCCCAGCATCGTTAAATCTTTTGTCAAAATTTAATGAAAATTCTTTATTTTCATTATCACCTGATTCTGATTCTAAACGAAAAGTTTCATTTAGAATATTATTCGAACTATCCAATTCTAGTGTAGTATTTTCATTCTTACTTGTACCATCAGATTTATTTATTAAAAATGAAGTGGTTATTGATGTATTATCGTTTAAGTACCATTCTAGACCAGTATTACTAAATAAACCTTGGTTATCTCTCTCCCAGTTCCTATTGTCTCTAATAAAAGAGTTTGGTTCATCTCCATTGTAATATTCTGCATAAGAATAGGAATCCCCAACTCTAAGGCGATCACTTAATCCCGTAGAATTAAATACATTAACGTCTCCTGTTCTGTAATTTAAACTTGTAGATAATCCAGTGCTAGTAGGGTTACCTACATTAGCATTTACTGTACCGTTAAATCCTAATAATTTATTTCTTCTTAAAATTATATTTATAATACCACCGCTTCCTTGAGCATCATATCTAGCAGATGGTGATGTTATTACCTCTACTTTTTCTATTGATTCTGAAGGTAATTGCCTTAATGCTTCAGCAGAATTTAATCCCACTAAACCTGATGGCTTACCATTAATTAAAATTCTAACATCTTCACTACCACGAAGTGAAACATTTCCTTCTACATCAACTGAAATTGATGGAACATTATCTAAGACATCGCTAACTGATCCACCTTTTACAGTCAAATCTCTTCCTACTGTATATATTTTTTTATCTAACCTTATATCAACAGTAGTATTTTCTGCAATAATTTCAATTTCGTCTAAAGATTCAATATTAAAATCTAATTCAATTTTATTAAGGTTTAGGTTGTTAGATATTATTAGGCCTTGTTGTTCGAAATTTTTATAAGAAATATATTCAACCAGTAAATTGTATTTCCCTTTTTTCAGAGTAATACTAAATTCACCTTTACTATTTGTTAATCCACCAGTGACCACAACATTGTCAGAGCTTAACACGGTAACTGTAGCGTACTCTAGTTCTTCTTTAGTTTCAGACTCTAATACGACTCCCGAAAGTGTGAATTCTTGAGCAATAATTAGGTTGGTAAAAAGAATACTTAATATTGTAAGGAAAATACAATTTTTCATTATAATTAATTTTTGAGTAAAAATAAATCCTCTCTGTGTATTTAATTGTTAAAAGTATGTTATTTTTTTTCTAAAAAAACCGCTAACTTTTCAAGAGGTCTAGCAATTACTGCACTTTTATCACTTTCAATAATTGGTCTTTCTATTAGCTTTGGATTAGAAGATAGAACACGCACTATGTCTAGGTCAGACATTTTCTTACTTTTATAACTTTCTTTCCAAATAGATTCATTTTTTCGGACTAATTCTATTGGTTTTATTTTAAGCTTATTAATGAGTGCTGATATTTTTTCTTCACTTAAATTCTGATTTAAATAATCAATTATGTTAAAGTTTATTTTTTGATCTTTTAAATATTCAATAGCTTCTCTGGATTTTCTACACCTTGTGTTGTGATAAATATTAATCATACTATAATTCGTTTGAGTTTTTAGATTGTCCTGACATCATTAAATAAGATTTTAAAAAAGGCTTTAGTTCTCCGTCTAGAACGGAGTCTACATTTCCTGACTCAAATCCAGTCCTTACATCTTTAATTAACTTATATGGGTGTAATACATAGTTTCTGATTTGACTTCCCCATTCAATTTTCATTTTACCGGCCTCAATATCCGATCTTTCAGCTTGCTGTTTCTGAATTTCTATTTCGTATAATTGAGACTTTAACATTTGCATTGCTCGTGATCTGTTATCATGCTGTGACCTAGTCTCTGAACAAGAAATTTTAATTCCTGTTGGTTTGTGTGTAAGCTGAACTTTCGTTTCAACTTTATTAACATTTTGCCCTCCAGCACCACTAGATCTAGAAGTCGTTATTTCAATATCTGCAGGATTAATTTCTATTTCAATTGAGTCATCTACTAAAGGGTATACATAAACCGAAGCAAAACTAGTATGTCTCTTAGCATTACTATCAAATGGGGAGATTCTTACAAGTCTATGAACTCCATTCTCACCCTTGAGCCATCCAAAAGAAAAATCACCTTCAATTTGTAGTGTTACGGTTTTTATTCCAGCAACATCACCGTCTTGTAAATTTAGTTCTGTTAGTTTGAAATTGTTTTTTTGACAGTACATCATATACATTCTCATGAGCATTTGAGCCCAATCACAGCTTTCAGTTCCTCCAGCTCCAGCAGTAATTTGAAGGACAGCACTCATGCTGTCACTTTTTTCAGAAAGCATATTTTTAAATTCTAATTCTTCTAAAAAACTTAATGATTTTTGATAAGTATCAATAATTTCACTCTCACTAGCTTCTCCAAGTTTAAAGAATTCTAATAAAACTTCTAAATCATTAATCAGCTCTTCTAGAAAAGAAAAATCTTTAACCCATTTTTTATTAAACCTTAGTTCTTTTAATAAAATTTCGGCAGCTTTGGAATCTTTCCAAAAGTCAGGATCAAATGTTTTTTCTTCTTCATTCTGAATTTTTATTTTTTTGGCATCTAAGTCAAAGATACCTCCTTAACGCACCAAGGCGATCTTGAAGATTTTTAAATTGATCTGTTGTAATCATTGTCAAAATATTTGTAGCTAAACTACTATTATATAATTTCTCAAAAAAATTATTTATTTTTCTTTTTGTTATTTTTTTACAAATAATTATTCCTTAGTTTTATGATAAATATTTACTCTTATGAAAAATTTATTGCAATTATTCACCTTTTTGTTATTTACAACTAGTTTCTCTCAGTCAATTTTAGATAAAGAGTTAGAGAAATTTGAAGGTTTTTTCGATTTTTACTACGACAATTCAACTGACAAAATTTATTTAGAAGTTACAGAATTAAATAGAGATTTTTTATATATAAACTCATTAGCAACAGGAATTGGTTCAAATGATATTGGTTTGGATAGAGGTCAACTTGGAAATGAAAGGTTAGTTAGTTTTCAAAAAGCTGGAAATAAGTTATTGTTAATCCAGCCAAATTTATCTTTTAGAGCAAACACGAATAATAAGGCTGAGGAAAAAAGTATTGAACAAGCATTTGCTAAATCCGTTATTTATGGATTTAAGATTTTAGAAACTATTGATGATAAATATTTAATTGATTTTACTTCTTTTTTAATGCAAGATAAGCACGGTGTGGCGGATAGATTAAAAGCTGCGAAACAAGGAGCTTATAAAATTGACTTAACAAAAAGTGCATTACAACTAGATCGAACAAAATCTTTTCCTAAGAATTCTGAATTTGAAGCATTATTAACTTTTTCAGGAAAGCCAACAGGAAGATTAATTACTAGTGGAGTATCTCCAGACCCCTCTTTAGTTAGTGTTGTTCAACACCACTCTTTTATAGAACTTCCTGACGATAAATATATTCCTAGAGTTTTTGACCCTAGAAGTGGAGCATTAACTATTTCTTTTATGGATTATGCAACACCTGTACAAGAAGAGATTAATAAAAAATACATAACAAGACATAGATTAGAAAAAATAGACCCAACTCTAGAAATGAGTGAGGCTAAAGATCCTATAATCTATTATTTAGATCCTGGAACTCCAGAGCCAGTTAGATCAGCCTTAATTGATGGAGCCTCGTGGTGGAATCAAGCATATGAAGCGATTGGTTATAAAAATGCTTTTCAAGTAAAAATATTACCAGACGATGCTGACCCCATGGATTGTAGATATAATGTTATACAATGGGTTCACAGATCAACAAGAGGTTGGAGCTATGGTGCTAGTGTAGTTGACCCTAGGACTGGTGAAATAATAAAAGGGCATGTAAGTTTAGGTAGTTTAAGAATAAGACAAGATTTTTTAATCGCTCAAGCTTTAATGTCTAAGCCGTTTGTTGATGATGACAATTATGATCCTATGTTAAATATGGCAATAGCTAGAATTAGACAGCTTAGTGCTCATGAAGTTGGTCATACAATTGGATTTGCTCATAATTTTGCTGCCAGTACAAATAACCGCTCATCTGTAATGGATTATCCTCATCCATTAATTAAACTAACCAATGATAAAATTGATTTAACTGATGCTTACGCGGTTGGAATAGGAGAATGGGATAAGGTATCCGTAGCATACAGTTATTCGGAATTCAACTCAGGAAACGAAAAAGATTTATTAAATGGTATTTTAGATAATGCTTATGAAAATGGTTTGAGATTTATTACTGACTCTGATGCTAGAGCAGCTAGTGGGGCGCATGTGAATGCACATTTATGGGACAATGACGGAGATGTTTCTGAAGGATTATCTAAGATTATGCTAATTAGAGATAAAGCTATTAATGATTTTTCTAAATTTAATATTAGATCTTTTGAGACTTATAGCAAGCTAGAAGATGTTTTTGTTCCACTTTACTTTTTACATAGATTTCAAACTGAAGCAGCCGTAAAATTAATTGGCGGTCTTGACTATAATTACGTAACAAGAGATGATAACCAGACTATAGTAAAAGATGTTTCGTTTGAAAAGCAAAATAATGCTCTTTTCTCATTGTTAAGTACATTAAAAGCTAAAAATTTAGCTATACCAAAATCAAAATTAGAGTTATTTCCACCAAGAGCTTATAGCTATCCAAGGACTAGAGAATCTTTTAAAAGTATGACAGGAGTTAGTTTTGACCCTCTAAGTGCAGTATCAACTGCTAGTGAAATGACCCTTTCTTTATTATTAAATCCGGAGAGAATGAATAGATTAGTTATTCAAAGTAGCATGTCTAATACCATATCGCAGAATATGAGTTTAAGTTATTTACTAACTACTCTAACAAATAGCACTTTTAAATTGGATAATAAAATTAATGACAGTTATTTATTTGAAGTTCAACAGGTGATAAATAATAATTATTTAAAGTTTCTATTAAACTTAGCATCTAATAAGAAATCTTTCTTTCAAGTAAAGGCAGAGTCTAGAAAAGCATTGAGTAATATTATTCAATTATTAGGATCTAAGAAATATAAAAACAAGTATAGTGAAGAGTATTTAAACATTATTACAAAATTTAATTCTAAGCCAGAACTGTTTGAATTAGCTAATAGTCCTAAGATACCAGATGGATCTCCTATTGGATCTACTGCATGTAATCTAAATAACTAAAAATATATGATAGTTGATTTAAGAAGTGATACTGTCACTGTTCCTACTAAAAAAATGCTTGAATTTATGATGGATTCAAAAGTTGGTGATGATGTTTATGGTGAAGATCCTGCAGTAAACCTTTTGCAAACTAAAGTTGCTTCAATGTTTGGTAAGGATGTAGGGATGTTTTTTCCATCAGGTACTATGGCCAACCAAACAGCAATTAAATTACATACAAACCCTGGTGATCAAGTTATATGTGATAAATATTCCCATATATATAATTATGAGGGAGGGGGAGCGTCATTTAACAGTGGAGTTTCATTTAATTTAATTGATGGTAAAAGAGGTATGTTTAACAGTGACCAAGCTCTTAATTCAATTAATCCAAAGGATTTTTATCATAGTCCTTTATCAAAATTAATAGCTATAGAGAATACAACAAACAAGGGTGGAGGAGCTTGTTGGGATATTGGTGAGTTAAAAAAAATACAAAAAGTAGCAAACTCAAATAATCTAGGCATGCATTTAGATGGAGCAAGAATCTGGAATGCTATTGTACATAAAAACGACAATCCTCTTGAAATAGGTAAAATATTTGATACTATTTCAGTTTGCCTTAGTAAAGGTTTAGGTTGTCCAATTGGATCAGTTTTAATTGGTAATAGTAAGATAATGAGTAATGCATTAAGAATTAGAAAAATACTAGGAGGCGGCATGAGGCAGGCTGGATATTTAGCTAGTGCTGGTATTTATGCTTTAGAGAATAATTTAAGCAGATTATCTGAAGATCATCAAAGAGCACGCGAAATTGGAGAAGTTTTAGCAAAATCTACATATGTAAAATCTGTTGAAAAGATTGAAACTAATATTGTGATATTTGAATTAAATAAAGAAATTAATGATAGTTCATTTATTGATAAACTTAAACGCTTAAATATTAAGTTAATATCGATGGGTAGTAATAAATTAAGATTAGTTACGCATTTAAACTATACAAATATTCATCACGATTATTTTTTGTCATCAATTAAGTCTTTATAATTTCTTTATAAAATTTAATGTTTATCCATAATGTAATATTCTTTTATATTTTTTCGCTAGTATGAAAACTATAACGATTTAACATATTTTTTAATAGATTTTTAATTTTTCAACTTCATGATCTAAAAAAAAACTCTTATTTTTGCTTAGTTTGGTTAATATGGTAAAATTACATAACTTGACTTTTTCAATAATATAGATGAAAAAACATAAATTAGTTTTTAATAATATATTACAATTAATAGGGGACACCCCTCTAGTTAAGCTAAACAATATTACTTCAGGTTTTAAAGGAGAGTTTCTTGTAAAATTAGAGTCTTTTAATCCAGGTCATTCTTCTAAAGACAGAATTGCATTATTTATAATTGAAGAAGCCGAAAGAAAAGGGATTTTAAAACCAGGAGATACTATAATTGAAACTACGTCTGGTAATACAGGTTTTAGTATCGCTATGATAAGCATCATCAAAGGTTATGATTGTATCTTAGCAGTAAGTTCAAAATCTTCTTCTGATAAAATTGACATGTTGAAAACTATGGGAGCTAAGGTTTATGTTTGTCCTGCGAATGTTAGTGCAGATGACCCAAGGTCCTATTACGAAGTTGCAAAAAGATTACATGAAGAAATTAAAGGTTCTGTTTATATTAATCAATACTTCAATGGATTGAATATTGAAGCGCATTATAAAACCACTGGACCAGAAATCTGGACTCAAACTGAAGGGAAAATAACTCACTTAGTTGCGTGTAGTGGTACTGGCGGCACTATTTCAGGAGTTTCTAAATTTTTAAAAGAGAAAAACTCTAATATTAAAATAATTGGAGTAGATGCATACGGGTCTGTATTGAAAAAATATCATGAAACTAAAGAGTTTGATGATAAAGAAATTTATCCATACAGAATTGAAGGTCTGGGTAAAAATCTTATACCCTCTGCAACAAATTTTGATCTTATAGATGAATTTATAAAGGTTAAAGATGAGGATAGCGCACATACAGCTAGAGATTTAGCTAAAAGTGAAGGAATGTTTGTTGGTTATACTAGCGGAGCTGCTTTACAAGCAGTTAAGCAGTTGGATGCAAGAAATGAATTCAAGTCTAGTGATTTGGTAGTTATTATTTTCCCAGATCATGGATCAAGATATTTAAGTAAGATTTATAGTGATAAGTGGATGGAAACTCAAGGGTTTTTTGATAGTGAGCATGAAAAAACAATTGAAAAAATTCAGTATATAAAATAATATATTTATTAGATGAGAGATTTATTTGAAAGAATGTACAAGGACAAAGGTCCTCTAGGAAAATGGGCATCTATAGCAGAAGGGTATTTTGCATTCCCTAAATTAGAAGGACCAATTTCTAATAGAATGAAGTTCCAAGGAAAAGAAGTAATTACCTGGAGTGTTAATGATTACTTAGGTTTAGCTAATCATCCCGAGGTGCGTAAAGTTGATGCTGAAGCAGCTTTGGAATACGGATCTGCTTATCCAATGGGTGCTAGGTTAATGTCTGGTCATACTGACTTACACGATAAGCTACAAATCGAGTTAGCAAAATTTGTTGATAAAGAATCTGCATATTTATTAAATTTTGGTTATCAAGGGATAATGTCTACAATTGACTCATTAGTTTCTAAAAATGATATAATTGTATATGATGTTGATTCCCATGCTTGTATTGTTGATGGAGTTAGACTTCATATGGGTAAAAGGTTTACATACAAACATAATGATATCGAAAGTCTAGAAAAAAACCTTGGAAGAGCAACTAAAATGGCAGAAACCACAGGTGGAGGTATTTTAGTTATTTCTGAAGGAGTGTTCGGTATGAGAGGTGAGCAAGGAAAATTAAAAGAAATCACAGACTTAAAAGGTAAATTTAATTTTAGATTGTTAGTAGATGACGCACATGGTTTTGGAACTCTAGGTGAAACTGGTGCAGGTGCTGGGGAAGAACAAGGAGTTCAAGATAAAATTGATGTTTATTTTGCCACTTTTGCTAAATCCTTAGCAAGTACAGGTGCTTTTATTGCTGCTGATAAAGAAATAATTGATTTTTTAAAATATAATTTAAGATCACAAGTGTTTGCGAAATCATTACAAATGCAACTAGTTGTAGGGGCTTTAAAAAGGTTAGAAATAATAAAAACCCAACCAGAAATCAAACAAAAATTATGGACTAATGTTGTTGAGTTACAATCTGGATTAAAAGATAGGGGTTTTGACTTAGGTTCAACACAAAGTTGCGTAACACCTGTTTATTTAAATGGTACAGTTCCTGAGGCGTTTGCACTAGTTAAAGATCTAAGAGAAAACTATGGGATATTTTGTTCAACAGTGATTTACCCTGTTATACCTAAGGGCTTAATTCTGTTAAGATTAATTCCTACAGCTACACATAACTCCAATGATATTCAAGTTACACTTGATGCTTTTTCTGCAATTAGAGAAAGATTAATTTCTGGTGTCTACAAAGAGCTTTCTAAGGATTTGCCGACTATGGATTAGATAAATCTTTTTTGAAAGTACATCTAGTCTTATAAGTTACAGGATTAAAGTTTTTCCAAAGATTATTGATTGCTATATTATCTTTAAGTTCAGGAGTTCGAATACACTCCTTAATCCCTTTGTTTTTTAGAGTTTCTAAAAGTGAATCAAAAAGAACTGCTGTAACCCCTTTATTTTGATAGTCAGGATGTACACCAATTAGAAAGAGAGTCACATTTTTTGGAAAAGCCTTAGCGTATAATAAGTGTAGAAATCCAAAAGGATAAACTTTACCTTTTGATTTTTGTAAAGAACTAGCGAAGGAAGGCATTATTATTGCAAAACCGATAAGCTTGTCATTGCTGTCCAGTGTAAATTTTATAAACTCTGGATTGATAAATGAAAGAAACTTTTCCTTCATATATTTTATCTGCTTTGTATTTACTGGAATAAATGAAGATAATTTTGAATAAGAAATGTTAAATAAATCAAACATTTGATCTGCATAATTTAAAACTTTTTCTGTAGACTTAAAGCTAACTGACTTGAGTAAAAATCTTTTCTTTACAATTTCAGCCATTCTTGAGTAATATTTAGTGTCAATGTTATTAAAGTCAAATTTATTTTCTAAATATTCTTTTTCAATCTTAAAATTCAATTTCTCAAAATGCTCTTTATAGTAAGGGTGATTATACCATGTAATCATAGTACTAATTTTATCATATCCACTAGTAAGTACTCCGACTTTATCTAAATTAGAAAAACCTATTGGACCTTCAATAAAACTTAATTTTTTGTTTATTCCAATTTTATCAACTTCACTAATTAAAGCTTTAGTAACACTTATGTCGTTAATAGTATCAAACCAGCCAAATCTAATTTTTTTTATTCCTTGAGTATTTACCTCATACCAATTAATAATAGCTGCAATTCTTCCAACAACTTTACCATTTTGAATTGCTAAAAATAAATTGACATCGCAGTCATCGAGGTTTGGATTAACCCCTTTAGTAAAGCTATTAATCTCTTCTTTTATAATAGGAGGGACCCAGTATTTAGAGTCTTTATATAGTTTAAAAGGAAACTTAACAAATTTCAGTAATTCTTCACTGCTATTAACTTTTACTATTTTCATTTTTCTACAGCTTTATCTTTATGAAAATCGAACCTGTAACTTAAGCCTAAATTTAATCTCCTAACCTTTGGGGTGTTTTTGTTGTTTATAGATACAGATCCATCAATTTGGAAATCCTTATTTAATAGATATGCAGCTCCAAGACTAAATAAATTATCTGCATAAAAATCACTTTTTATTCCTTGGGTTTCTATAAAAATCACCCAATTCATATTCAAAGCCTTGGTAAGAGTTACAATATATTCAAAATCAGTTTGATCGCTCCCTAACCTGTCTAACATTAAATTTGTAATAAGTACAGTATTATTTTTAAAATTGTTTTGAGTCGAAATTAAAAAAAATGGACTAACTCCTTCAACTCCATTAGATGTATATGGATTACTTTCTGTATCGATATTAATTCCAGCCATTAAAGATACAGCAGGAATTAAAGACCTCCATTTAAACTTTTGGTTAGCTCTATAACTATACACGTTTGGAATGTCTTCATAATTTTTATAAGGATCGTAAATTAAGTACTTGAAAGCAACTTTAAATTCCTTAAAATTATTTCGACTAATTTCTTGTGTAGGGTTATATCTGTAATCATAAAAAACATCATTTTGATAGGTACCATAAGTTAAAAACTCTAACTCTTCTTTAAAAAAACCATATCTAATCGAGAAATCTAATCCGTAACCGATAAACTCTCTGTTTAATAAATCATGCTTTTCTTTTAAAAATGTGGTACCTGTTTCAATTTGTAAAACATTAATACCTACTGAAAAAGCACTAAAGGATTCTCCTGGTTTGTTAGAGTTAATTACATCGGTATATTGGCTGATTGCTATATATGGAAGTAAAGTTAGTAGTATAGATAATAAAGTTTTGTTCATTATAATTCAATTTATTCAAATATATAATTTTTATTATTTTATTAACTTTTTTGATCTACAATAATTGTATTTTTGAATTATTATAATGAATATATATGGGCTTAATTATATTTTTTGTTAAGGTTTACGCCGGTTATCTTTTTATTAAATTTTTAGGGAGATTGTTTTCACCTTTTTTGTTCAAGTACTTGACTAATAAAATGAAAAGTAACTTTAACAACACTAATAATAGACCTGAAAACAAAAAGAGTGAAGGGGAAGTTACTATTGATAAAATACCAAAAAAAAAGAAACCTTCAAAAAACAACGTTGGTGATTATGTAGATTATGAAGAAGTTGAATAATATACTATCCTTTCTCAAATGCAATACACATCATTTAATTGTGTTTGTTTTATTTATCATTATTTCTGTTTCTTATTTTTATCCTATTCTTGAAGGTGATAAAATTTATCAAAGCGACATCGTTCAATACACTGGAATGGCTAAGCAGCAGAACGATTTCAGGGACTCTACTAATACAGAAACTTACTGGACAGATAGTGCTTTTTCAGGTATGCCAACCTATTTATTAGGTGCTAAATACCCTCATAATTATATAAAAAAATTAGATTTATTCCTTAGATTTTTACCAAGACCAGCTGATTATTTACTATTATACCTTATAAGTTTTTATGTTTTTTTACTAGTATTAAAAATTGATTATAAGTTAGCATTTTTAGGATCTATATTTTTCGCCTTTTCAACCTATTTAATAATAATCATTGGAGCAGGACACAATTCTAAAGCGCATGCCATTGCCTACATGCCACTAGTGTTGTCTGGTATAATTCTAGTTTTTAATAATAAGTATTATAAAGGTTTCTTTTTAACTGCCATTGCCTTAGGTCTAGAGATTTGTGCTAATCATTTTCAAATGACCTATTATTTAATGTTTATCGTTATATCTATTGGTGTTTATTTTCTGATTGAAGCTATTAAAACAAATACTTTAAAAAAATATTTTAAATCTCTAACGATATTGTTTTCTGCTTTATTTTTAGCTATTGGATTTAATGCTAGTACACTTATGAGTACCTATGAGTATTCTAAACAAAGTACTAGAGGAGCTAATGAAATCACTATCACACCTGATGGTAACCAAACAGAATCTAATGGTTTAAATTACGATTATATCACCGAGTATAGTTATGGAGTTTTTGAAAGTTTAAATTTATTTATACCCAGGATAACAGGTGGTGGGAGTGTAGAAAAACTTGGTGTCGACTCAGAATCTTACAAATATTTTAAATCTATAGGCGCTACTTCTATTCAAGCCAGAGATGCTACTGAATATAGCCCTACTTATTGGGGCAGTCAGCCTATAGTTGAAGCACCTGCGTACATTGGTATAGTTGTATTCTTTTTATTTATTCTATCCCTATTTTTAGTGTCTAACAAAAATAAATATTGGTTACTTGGCTCTATCATATTATCCTTAGTATTATCTTATGGTAAGAACATGTCTTTTATTACAGACTTTTTTATAAATTATTTCCCTTTTTATAATAAATTTAGAGCTGTCAGTTCAATCCAGGTAGTTTTAGAGCTTTGTGTCCCTGTTTTAGCCATATATTCATTACATACTATCATTAGCCAAAACAAACAAAAAAAAGCAGTTACTGTAGCCTTAAATAAGACCCTAGGGGTCTTTATGCTTTTGTTGGCTACTTTATACTTTTCGATTGATTTTTTAGGCTTTAAAGGGGTAAGTGATTCATTATACCTGGATGCTTATGGGCCTGGTTATTTAGATGCTTTAAGATTAGATAGAATTGATTTATTTAAATCAGACTTAATACGAACTTGGTTATATGTAATGTCTTCTTTTATCTTACTAAATATTTATAAAAGTAAATTGATGTCTTCAAACTCACTAATTATTACATTTCTAATTTTAGTTTCATTTGACCTTATATCTTTTAATAATAATTATGTTAATTCAGATGATTTTGTTAAAGCAAATAAGGTTGAAGTTCCTTATGTTGCTAACGAAGCCGATATATCAATTTTGAATGATACAACTAAATTCAGAGTACTAGATTTAACAAGTAATTCAACAAAAGCATCTTATTTTCATAATTCTGTTTTAGGCTACCATGCTGCTAAGCTTTCAAATTATGATGCTTTATTGAAATTTTATATATCAAAAAATCACATGCCTGTTTTGAACATGTTAAATGTAAAATACTTCATTAGTAAAAATGATAATGAACAGGTAAAAGCTTTTATAAATGAAGATGCACAAGGTAACGCCTGGTTTGTTAAAGATTTATTTAATTTAAAAGATCAAAACGAAGCTATATTAGCTTTAGATACATTGAATTTAATAAATAGTGCCGTGTCAACTAAATTAAAATCTAAAAAATTCAATGTTCCAGTTAATGCTAAAATTGATTTAATTAGCTACACGTCTAATTATTTAAAATATTCAAGTAGTAACAAAGAAGATGGATATGCTGTTTTTTCAGAAATTTTCTACTCTAAAGGTTGGAAAGTATTTGTGAACGGAAAAGAGACTGTTTTTGATAATGTTAATGTTGCGCTAAGAGGTTTGTACCTAGCTCAAGGAGATAATTTAATAGAGTGCTATTTTAGTCCAGATGTAGTTAAAAAGTCATCTTATTTCAGCTTAGCTAGTTCTTTATTAGTTTTGTTATTATTTGGGTTTTATATATTTAACTATATTAACCAAAAACAACTAGATTAAATTGAAAAAAAAAGTCTTAATCATTACTTATTACTGGCCTCCATTTTCTAGTCCAGGTGTGCAAAGATGGCTTAAATTCGTTAAGTATTTCGATCAATTTAATATTAAGCCTTACATATATACACCTGATTTCTCTAATATTGATCAAGTAGATCAATCTTTAATATCTGATATTCCAGATTCTGTTATTATAATTAAAAAACCTATATTTTTAATAGATTCTATATTAAAGTTGTTTTTACCTAATAAACACAATCAGTATAATAAAGGGCTTATTCCATCTAATGATAATCTCACTTTTATAGATAAAATATTACTTTATGTTAGAGGTAATTTTATCATTCCAGACCCGAAAATATATTGGGCAAATAAGTCTTTGAGTTTTATCCAAAACTATATAGCACTAAACGGTATTGAGACTATTATAACTACTGGCCCTCCGCATAGTATGCATCTTCTTGGTCAAAGATTAAAGAACTCAACAAATGTTAAATGGATAGCAGATTTTAGAGACCCCTGGACGAATATTTGGTATCATAAAAAGTTTTATTTCTCAAAATCTACTTTAGCTAAACATAAACTATTAGAACTTGGAGTGCTTAATGATGCGGATCACGTAGTAGTCACATCAGATACCTTGAAGGATGAATATAGTAAGTTAACTAAAACCCATATTTCGACTATTACAAATGGTTTTGATTATTATAATGATAACCTAGCTGTTTTAGATAAGAAATTTACAATTTCTCATATTGGTTCTATTTTAACTGATAGAAACCCTGAAATGTTATGGAGGGTTTTAAGTAAGGCAATAAAAGAAATCGAAGGTTTTAAAGATTCATTCATCTTAAATTTAATCGGTAATGTTAGTGATGAAGTTAGACTTTCTGTTAAAGAATTCTCTTTAGATATTTATGTTAAATTTATTGGTCATATTCCATATAGTGATACTAACAAATATTTAAAGAAATCACAAATTCTTCTTCTTATTCAAACTAATAATAATGAATCAAATTCAATAATCCCTGCAAAATTATTTGAGTATTTAAATTCTAATAGGCCAATTATATCTATTTCAAACAATATAGATGTTAAGAAAATTATTATGGAAACAAAAGTTGGTTATAGTTTTAATTATAATGAGGAAGATGATTTATTTAACTATATATCATCTAGTTACGGGAAGTTTCTTAATAATACACTGAAAGTTTCTCCAACTAATATTAATAAATATAGTAGATTTGAATTAACGAGATCTATTTCAGATGTCATATCAAAACTATAATGGGTATAGTAATTAGACAATCAATTAAAAATACAATCTCTACTTATGTTGGATTTGTTTTAGGTGCTTTTAATGTATTGTTTTTATATACTTATTTTTTATCTGATCAGTACCATGGTCTTTTAGCCTTTATTATTTCTACAGCAACTATTATGTTACCGTTTATTTCACTAGGCACTCATAATGCTATAATTAAATTTTACTCCTCTTATAATACGACTGATGAAAAAAATTACTTTATAAGTACTATGTTAATCATTCCTTTAATTAGCGTAATCATCTTAGTTTTTCTTGGACTAACATCTATGGATTTTATCAAATATTTTCTTCCACAAAATGTTTATATGACAAACACGAATATTTGGGTAATAATTATTACAGCTTTTAGTTTTGCTTATTTTGAAGTTTTTTATTCTCTAGTAAAAATCAAATTGATTTCTGTATTTGGGAATTTTTTAAAAGAAATTTTTCATAGAATTTTAATCTTTTTTTTATTGTTTTTAATTCATTATCAGTTTATAGATGAGCAACAATTTATTTTATGTGTTTTGTGTGTATATGTGTTAAGAACTCTAATAATGATGGTTTATTCTCTAAAAAATAACCCATTTCATTTTAAATTGAAAAAGTCAAAGAATTTAAACGAAATAATTAGATATTTAATTGTAATCTGTCTTGCAGGAGCTGTAGCAAATGTTGTTTTGGAAATTGATAAATTCATGATTGCAAAATATTTAGATATTTCTAAGGTAGCTTACTATGCTGTTGCAATATATATCAGTTCATTAATTACTGTACCTAGAAGATCTTTATTTCAAATTGCCAACCCACTTAGCTCGAAGCTACTAAATGACAAGAATTACACAGATTTAGGAGTTTTATATCAAAAATCTAGTTTAAATTTATTGATCGTTTGTGGACTAGTTTTTCTATTAATAGTATTTAACCTTAGTGATTTCTATTCATTTATTCCATTTACTTACAAAGAAGGCTACTACGTTGTCCTTATTATTTCTTTTACAAAACTTTATAATGCATTTTTAGGAAATATAGATGGGATTATCTTTAATAGTAAATATTATAATTTCATTGTATTTGTAGGTGTGTTATTGATTTTTATAACAATTTACTTAAACTATATTTTTATTCCTTTATACGGAATTGAAGGAGCTGCTATATCTTCTTTGATAGCTGTTTGCTTATACAATTCATTAAAGGTTTACTATGTATACTTAAAATTTAAATTACATCCTATAACTTTAAATACTTTCAAAGTAATCTCACTTATTTTAGTTGGTTTTTTAATATCGTTCTATGTAAACTTTGACTTCCATCCGATTTTGAATATTGTTTTAAATTCTATTCTTGTTTCATTTATATATATATCAATTGTTGTCTTTTTAAAGTTTTCTGTTGATATTAATAATCTTATAGATAAATTCTTGGGGAAATAAAAAAAACCTTGCAAACTTCAAGAAAAAGTTTTGCAAGGTTTTAAACTAACTATCTAATAAAATAAACTAACTATTAATCTATATACAAAGAGCATGCCAAAGATTAATTTTTACAAATATTCTTTTAAATATTTAGCAGTTAATGATTCATTATTTTTTATTATAAACTCAGGCTTACCCTTAACAATCAGGTGACCTCCATTTTCTCCACCAACTGGACCTAAATCAATTATATGATCCGAACACTTTATAAGCTCCAAATTATGTTCAACAATTACTATTGTGTTACCCAAATCAACTAATGCATTAAAAGATTTTAATAATTTTTTTATATCATGAGTATGTAAACCAGTAGTTGGTTCATCAAATATAAACACCCCTTTTTTTGTTTGATTAGCTTTACCTAAAAATGATGCTAATTTAATTCTTTGAGCTTCGCCACCAGAAAGCGTAGAGGAGCTTTGTCCTAATTTAACATATCCAAGACCAACATTTTTTAGGGGTAATAATTTTCTGTAGATTTTATTTTCATTAGATTTTTCAAAAAATTCCAATGAGTCATTGATTGTCATATTTAAAACATCGTATATATTCTTTTCTGAAAATTTCACGTCAAGAATTTCTCTTTTAAATCTGCTTCCTTTGCATTCGTCACACATTAAATGAACATCTGCCATGAACTGCATTTCAATTGTTATTTCACCATCTCCTTTACATTTATCACACCTACCGCCATCAACATTAAAAGAAAAATGTTTGGCCTTATAACCTCTTTGTTTACTTAATTTGTGATTAGAAAAAAGATTTCTAATTTCATCATATGCTTTTATGTAAGTAACAGGATTCGATCTAGAAGATCTTCCAATAGGATTTTGATTTATAAACTCCACAAAGTCTATGCTGTCTACATCTCCATCAATTTTTGTGTAATCTCCAGGCTTGTTTTCATATATACCTAGCTCGTTTTGTAAAGCAGGATATAAGATATTTCTAACTAATGAGCTTTTTCCACAGCCAGAAACACCCGTAACAGTTGTGATAACTCCTAGTGGTATACTAATATTAATATTTTTTAAATTATTTTCTCTAGCTCCGTAAATTTTTATATATTTTTCACTGGCTCTTCTAATTTTTGGAACAGAAATCTCTTTTTCTTTATTTAAATAACTTGCAGTTATTGATTTTTGTTTAAGAAACTGTTTAAATGTCCCTTCAGCCATCAAATTACCACCCTCCGAGCCTGCCTTAGGACCTATATCAATTATATGGTCAGCTTGTTTCATAATATCGTGATCGTGCTCTACAACGATAACTGTATTGCCTAAATCTCTTAAGGACTTTAAAACTTTAATTAATTTTAAAGAATCATTTGAGTGCAAACCTATACTAGGTTCATCTAATATATATAAAGAACCAACTAAACTACTACCTAAAGAAGTAGCTATATTAATCCTTTGACTTTCTCCACCTGATAAACTTTTTGACTTTCTGTTAAGAGTCAAATAGTCTAAACCAACATTAATTAAGTAATTTAATCTAGAAATAATTTCGATTAAAATTCTTTTAGAAATTTCCTTATCTGAATCATTTAACTTTAAATCTTTAAAAAATATTAATAAATTTTTAATTGATAAATTAATTAGTTGGGATAATGCTTTGTCATTAATCTTCACATAATCAGTCTCTTTCCTTAATCTATTGCCATCACATTCAGTACAAAGTGTTTGACCTCTATATCTAGATAGAAGAACTCTGTTTTGAATCTTGTAAGATTTAGCTTCAATTTTATTAAAAAAGGCATTAATACCTTTAAAGTATTGATTTCCCTCAAATAAAAGATTTTTTTGCTCAGGGGAAAGCTCGTGATATGGTTTGTGGATTGGAAAATTAAACTTGTGACTCTGATTTATAAAATCTTTTTTATACTTACTTAATTTTTCACCCTTCCAAGGAAGTATTGCGTCATTATAAACTGATAGCTCTTTGTTTTTAATAACAAGGTTTTTGTCAATACCCACTATATCCCCATAGCCTTCACATTTATGACATGCTCCATAGGGGTTATTAAAACTAAATAGGTTGACAGAAGGTTCTAAAAAAACTTGATTGTCTAATTCAAATCTGGTATTAAAACTATGTGAAGTATTGTTTTTTAAATCCTCAATAAAACAAACTCCATTACCTTCAAATATTGCGATCTCAATAGCGTCAGCTAATCTGTTGTAAAATGACTCATCTTTTTGTGTTATTATTCTATCAATAACTAAATAAAACAAATTATTTTTAGAGTAAATTATCTCATTAATTTTACTAACATTACCATCATACTTTACTCTGCTATAACCTTGGTTATTTAACAGATCTAATTTTTCTTTAAAATCTTTTTTACCAGTGACTTTTATTGGAGATAGTAGTAGAAGTTTTTTATTAATTTCAAACTCCTTTACAAATTTAATAATGTCTGTTACACTGTCTTTTTTAACAATATTATTAGAAGTTGGAGAGTAAGTTTTTCCAATCCTTGCATACAGAAGTTTTAAATAGTCATATATTTCAGTACTTGTTCCAACTGTTGACCTAGGATTAGTTGTGTTTACTTTTTGTTCTATAGCTATTGCTGGTGAAATCCCCGAAATATAATCAACCTTAGGTTTATCTAACTTACCTAAAAACTGCCTTGCATAACTGGATAAACTCTCAACATATTTTCTTTGACCTTCTGCATATAAAGTATCAAATGCTAGGGTAGATTTACCAGAGCCAGACAATCCAGTTATAACAGTTAATTTATTTCTTGGTATTTCAACATCAATATTTTTTAAATTATGAAGTTTAGCCCCCTTTATATAAATATTTTTTTTACTGCTTTTCTTCATGTATGACCCTAAAAATTTTAATAATTTCAAATATAATATATATTAAATTTATCCTAACTTAAAGATTACTTTTTTATTACTTTTTTTGGAAATTAAATGAATAAGCCTATATTTGATTATAATATTTAATCTTAATGCCTATAGAATAACATTACTTTTTTTAAATTTTTAGTTTAAATAAATCACAATTTCTTGTTGTGAAAAAATGTAATGTTATGGTTAATAAGTATAAATTTTCAGATTCTCAGTTAATTAGTGATTATTTAAAAGGTGACGAGTTTTGTCTTGAAATATTAATAAAAAGACACAAACAAAAGCTTTACAATTTTATATATTCTAAAATCTTAGACAGAGATTTGACAGAAGATGTTTTTCAAGATACTTTTATAAAAGTAATTAGAACTTTAAAATTGGGTAATTATAATGAGGAGGGTAAATTTGTCTCATGGGTTATGAGAATAGCTCATAATTTAGTAATTGATCATTTTAGAAAAAACAAGAGACTTCAAAAATTTCAAAGTTCTGACAGTTTTGATATATTTTCAGTTCTAAAAGATAATTCTCTTGACGCTGAAGATAATTTGATAAAAAATCAAATAGATAACGATGTTAGAGACTTAATAGAGCTACTTCCTGCTGACCAAAAAGAGGTTTTGGTATATAGATTTTATAATGATTTAAGTTTTAAGGAAATTTCAAATAAAACTGGAGTTAGTATCAATACTTCATTAGGAAGAATGCGATATGCACTTATAAATCTAAGAAGTATTATTTCTAAAAAAAACATATCTCTTACGAGGTAACAATAAATTAATATTTTGCTCGTTATAAATTAAAATATAATATGCAAAAAAATTACTTTAAAAAAAACTTACAATCATCAAATTTAAATCCAAAAAAAGAAACAATTAGGTTTCTTTTAGACTATTCAAAATCATTAAATATTATAAACTTAAATTTTGGTCAGATAGAAATAAATCTTAATTAGACTTTAGATAGTCATTAATTATTTTTTTTCTCCCTATTTTATTTGTTATAATATCTTTGCTTAAATCCCAACCACGTGCTGGTGAATATTCTCTTCCATACCATATAATTTGTAAATGTAACTTGTTCCACAAATTTTTCGGAAATGCTTTTTTAGCATCTTCTTCAGTTTTTTTAACATTTTTACCTGTGGATATCTTCCATCTGTAAAGAAGTCTATGTATATGGGTGTCTACTGGGAATGCTGGCACCTTAAATGCTTGAGCCATGACAACACCAGCAGTTTTATGGCCTACTGCAGGTAGTTCTTCTAAAAGGTCAAAGTCTGCAGGAACCTTACCATTATGCTTGTTTATTATGATTTCTGATAGTCCGTGAATTCCTTTACTTTTCATTGGAGACAGGCCACATGGTCTTATTATAGCTTTGATTTCTTCAACGGACATTTTTATCATATCATAGGGGTTATCTGCTTTTTTAAATAAAATCGGTGTTATTTTATTCACTCTAACATCAGTACATTGAGCTGAAAGAAGTACTGCTATTAAAAGAGTATAAGGATCTTTATGATCTAGTGGCACAGGAACTTCAGGATATTTTTTTTCCAGTTCATCTATTATGAATTTTATACTTTCCTTTTTATTCATTTATATTATATTTACTTTCAATTTCAAATATAGCAATTATGGGTTTATTAAAAGTAGGGGACAAGCTTCCTGTTTTTGAGTGTCTTGATGACAAGGGTAATACTGTTAAAACTGAAGACTTATCGTCTAAAAAGTGTGTCATATTCTTTTATCCGAAGGCTAATACACCAGGTTGTACTGCTCAAGCATGTAATTTATCTGATAATTTTTCTGAATTATCAAAAAATGGTTATTCAGTTTATGGTGTAAGTGCAGATAAAGTTAAATCTCAATCTTCATTTTCAAATAAGTTTGGCGGATTTCCTTACCCTTTATTAGCAGATGTGAATAAAGATATTATAAATTCTTTTGGAGTTTGGGGGCCTAAAAAATTTATGGGTAGAGAATATGAAGGTATATTAAGAACTACTTTTATTACAGATGAAAGTGGTGTAATAACTAAGGTAATTGAGAAAGTAAAAACGAAAGACCATACTAGTCAGATACTAGATGTTTAATAATTAACTACATGATTTTATAAAAACCTTTTGGTTGTGAATTATTAGACATAATTTAAATAGGGTGATTTTAATAAACAAATAACCAGAACTCTAATTTACTTATAGCCAAAGAGTTTTTGATCTTTAATTAGTTTTGTTACTCCTTCTGGTAACATTTCCTCCCATTTAGGATCTCCGTTATTTATTAAAGCAAGAACTTCTCTAGAAAATATTTTTAAGTGTTCTACATTGTAATCTTCTACATCTTGAACTTTATTGTTGTATTTAAAAAACTTATAAAGTTCTTTCATTCTAGGATGAACTTTTAAATTATCACTGTTGATTATTTCTCCGTCTTCATTTAACATCGGATAAGCAAAGACTTTTACGTTTTTGAAAAACAGTTTTCCAAATGCTTCTAAAATTCCACCACTAAGATGTGTATAATATTTAGGGTCAAATATTTCAATTAGATTATTTATACCCATCGTAAGACCAATTTTTTTCTTGGTATACAAAGAAAAATACTCAACAAGTTTAAAGTATTCTTTAAAGTTAGATATTAGGACAGTTTGACCAAGTGAACAAAGTAATTTAGCTCTATCTAGGAAATCTTGTTCATCAATTTCACCGTCACTTTTTAAATTAGACAGTGTGATTTCAAAAACCACTTGTGTGTTTTCTAAGTCAACATTTTTTTGTTTTAAAAATAACTTAATAGAATTTAAGTACATTTCAACATTTACTTTAGTTACAGGTCTAAAGCTTCCTCTTAGAGCTAAGATATTTTTTTTATATAAAATTTTCGCTGGTAATACATTTTTACCATCAGGAGAAAACATCACTGCATCCGTCATTCCTTTTTTTACCAATTGTAAACTAATCAACCTATTATCAACATCCTTAAATATTGGGCCAGAGAAATTTATAGTATCTATTTCTAGTTGATCTTTATCTAGGTTGTCATATAAATACTTTAATAACTTTTTTGGTTTATTATATTTATAAAAAGCACTATAAATTAAGTTTGTCCCTAATATCCCTAAAGTCTCTTGTTGTAATCTTGCTACATTTTCCTTAAATCTAATATGTATAATTATTTCATTATAATCACCACCAGGCTCTACTTGAAATTTTATACCTACCCAACCATGGCCTTTGAATTTTTTCGCAAAATCGATCGTAGCTACGGTATTAGCAAAGGAAAAAAACAATTTATCAGGATGCTTGTCACGAGTTAATCTCTTTTCAATTAAATCTGTTTCCCAAACAAGCATTTTTCTTAACCTTTTTTCTGTAACATATCTTTTATCATTTTCTATTCCATAAATAGCATCACTAAAATCTTTATCATATGCGGACATTGATTTTGCTATTGTACTAGATGCTCCTCCAGCTCTAAAAAATTGTCTAACAGTTTCTTGCCCAGCACCTATTTCGGCAAATGAACCGTAAATATTTTCGTTTAAGTTAATTTTCAAAGCTTTCTGCTTAGTAGTAGGGACAGTATTTACTACAGAATCACCATTATGAATTATATCCATTTCTTAGATTTTATAACATATAAATTACATATACAAATGTATTAAAAATTGTTTTGCCAAAGAAAAATATTCTATTTTTATGATAATATTTTATTATGCTAAAAATTACTTTTTTGGGCACCGGTACATCCCAGGGTATCCCTGTGATAGGTAGTAATCATCCTGTTTGCAAGAGTGCTGATGAAAAAGACCGAAGACTACGATCCTCTATTTTAGTAAATTGGAAAACATTTAATTATGTAATAGATTGCGGTCCTGATTTTAGATATCAAATGCTTAGAGTCGGATGCGATAAGATTAATGGTTTGTTTTTTACACACGAACATAGTGATCATGTTGCTGGATTAGATGATTTAAGGCCTTTTTACTTTCATCATGGAGATATTAACATTTACGCCCATAAAAGAGTTGTAAAGAATTTAAAAAGACGCTATGACTACATATTTGATAATAAAAACATGTATCCTGGCATCCCTGTTATTAATCCGATAGAAATTAATAATAATTCTTTTAATGTGCATGGTTTAGAAATAGTACCAGTCAATGTTTATCACAACAAGCTGCAAGTATTTGGTTTTAGAATTAAAAACTTTGCATATATAACTGATATGAAGACTATTTCAGAAAAAGAATTAAAAAAACTATCTAACTTAAATGTTCTAGTTTTAAACTGTTTAAGAATAGAAGAGCATCATTCGCATTTGAATTTAACAGAGGCGATTGAACTTGTAAATAAAATAAACCCAAAGGTTTGTTATTTTACTCATATTAGCCATCATTTAGGTTTTCATAAAGAAGTTGAAAAAATATTGCCTAAAAATATTTTTTTGGCGTACGATGAATTAAGCTTAAACATTAACTAGTAGATTCAAGCCAATTTTTAAAATCATAAAAATTATCAGCTGATATTGTATGCCCTGAATCAAACTCTTTATAGTTATGATTTATAGTTTTTTCTTTAAGAATCTCTATTGATTTTCTAGCCCAATCTACAGGGATGACAGGATCCTGAGTACCATGTGAAATATATAAATTTAAGTTAGAGTAATCTAAATCATTGATTTTGGTAAATACCATAGCTTCATCAATATACCCGCTAAACCCAATTATTTTTTTAAATCTTTTAGGGTAATTTAATCCAAGAGCATAACTAAGGATTGTTCCTTGACTAAAACCAAGAAGGGAGATATCATTAGAATCAATAGGATATTTATTGACTACCTCATCTAAAAATTTAGCTATTAATTTAATTGAATCTTTTGCTTGATTATGATCATTAAACTTATTCATATCATTATCAAAATTAATGTTATACCAAGCATACCCACCAGTAGGTAAAGTATAAGGAGCTCTAATAGAAATAACAGTATATTTTTCTGGAAGGTAATTAGCGAAAGAATGTAAATCCCCTTCGTTGCTTCCAAAACCATGCATTAATAACAATAGGGGAGTGTTCTCATTAGATTTGATTGACTCTTTGATTAAATATTTTATGGATAAGTCTTCTTTTAACATTACTTAAAGATTGAGAGTTTGTTTTTATTTATCACTCCATAAACTTTACCGCTTAATTTTGAATCTAAAAAAATAGAATTTTTAGATTTAGAAAAAATATGCTTATCATTAAAAACATACTCCTTGTTCGGGTTAAATAAAGTTAAATTAGCTATTTCCCCAATTTGAATTTTATTTTGAGGAATTTTAAAAATATCTCTACCAGATGTTAGCAATTTTATAGTCATTTTAGTAGAGAAAAGTGTGTTTAATGCACCAAAAATACTCTCTAACCCAATTGTACCAAATTCTGCATTATCAAACTCTGTTTTCTTTAACTCAATATTTAACGGATTGTGATCTGAAGTTACCATATCTATTGTTCCGTCTTTAACCCCTTCAATTAAAGATTTGATATCCTCTTTGGTTCTTAATGGTGGTAGAACTTTAAAATTTGTATTAAAGTTTAATAAACTACTATCGGAAAAAAATAAATTATGAACAGCGACACTACAACTCACATTTAATTTACTTGCTTTAGCAGCTCTAATTAATTCAACAGATTTAGTAGTTGAGATTGTTGGAATATGTAGTTTACCACCAGCATACTCTAGAATTGATAAATCTCTCATTATTTGCACTTCTTCTGATAAACAAGGGCTTCCTTTTAAACCCAATGAGGTACTCATTATATTTTCATTAACCATCCCGTTATTAGATAAAACTTCATCTTCAGGATAAGAAAGAACTACTCCTTCAAAGGAAGAAGTGTATTGTAGAGCTAACTTTAAAGTATTGGCATTAGAGATTGATTTTTTATAATTTCCAAAACAAATTGCCCCACCATTTTTCATATCAAACATTTCTGTGAGTTTTGGGTTTGAATCTGAGCTGGTTAAAGCACCTATTGGATATATTTCTACAGTGCTATTTGTACATTTGTGTTTTATGTATTCTATTTGAGATCTACTATTAATAACAGGGTTAGTATTGGGCTGTAAAGCTACCGCTGTAAATCCTGATCTAGAAGCCGTTTTTAACCCATTTTCTATTGTTTCCCTATCTTCGAATCCCGGTTCACCAAAACATACACTAGAATCAAACCAACCTCTAGAAACATGCAGATTAGTTAGGTTAATTTCATTGAAATTTTTAGGGTTATTAATATTGAAATCAATATTAATTATTAATCCATTCTCTATTAAAATATCAACTTTTTCATTATGAAATTCACTAGTTTTATCTAAAATTGTTACTGATTTTAATAGTGAGTTCATTTATGAAAGTTAATATTAAATGAATTATAATTTTGACAAAAATAGCAAAAGCTTTTCTATTTATTTGACATAAACTTTTTTTTATTAGCTAGCAAAAATAATAATAGTCTTTCATTTTTTCTAAATCCTTAGAATCGAAAAAATTCTTAATTAGCTTTTGAGATTCTTTATTGGCCACAGTTATTATCGCTTGATAGTTTTTTAATTCATTTAGGTAATTTACATCATGCAAATTTTTATCATATATGTTTTTACCAATTTTATTTGGATTATCACATATCCATGAGAAATCTATTTTTTTTTCAGATAATTTTTTTGCTAACAATTTTCCTTTCTTTCCAGCTCCCCATACAACCAATTCAGAATTATGGTTGTAGTGTAATTCTAAAAAGTATTTTATTTTTAAGTCTAAAAAATGATTATCTGCATAATTCGCATCAGTTCTAGAAGTTCTACTTGAGTAATCTCTCCAAAGATGTAATTTCTTTAAAGACGAAACTACCTTAATATTGTTTTTGTAAAATCTAAAAACCAAATCATAATCCTCAGGATAAATATCTAAATCAAAAGCGCCACTTGCCAATAAATCCTTTTTATGAATCATCCAATTAGGAGATGGTATAACACATTCTTTATAAATATCTGTGTAATTGTTTTTATTAATCATTAAACCGTTTAGCCAATCCTCATAATTTTTATAGCCTATTCCAATACCTTCTTTAGAAAAATATTTCACACATGAGGTTGAAATAAATCCTTTTCCAGTTTTCTTCAAATTGGTGTACAGCTCTTCTAATTTAATTGGATCCATTAAATCATCACTATCCATTCTAGTTATATAGTTTCCTGAGGATTTATCTAGTCCGATTCTTAAAGCCTCAATGATTCCATTATTTGAGTTATTTCTATAAAGTTTGATCCTCTTATCTTTTAAAGATATTTTTCGTACAATATCATAACTATTATCTGTAGAGTAATCATCTACAATAATTAATTCCCAGTTTTCAATAGTTTGTTTTAGTATTGAGCTTATACACTCTTCTATATACATTGAAGAGTTTTTGAATGGAGTTATTATACTGATTAAATCATTGTTAATCAAAGTAAGAGTTGTTTAATAACATGGTCTTAACATTATATTTGTTTTGAGCATCTGTCCATGTAATGATTGTTTTATCATTATCAATTATATTGATTTTAGGAAACCCTGAGGCTCTAGTGTTAGAGATTTCTTCAATTATAATGAATTTGTTATTACCTGTTATACTATTAATTTTCTGCACTTTTATATATGCTTTTTCGTCTACAATATCCATGTAGCTAATTAATGATGAAGTCTCACTAATCATTTCGATATCTACTCTTCCTAATGGATCATTAGCATTTATTAAAATCGGATCATCAAAACCATTTATTATATTTTCAGAAAAAGCAATTTTTAATTTACTCTCACCTTCCTCTTCGGTATACCAGACTACTGAGGATGAATTTTTAAAAGTTGAAATTGCAGGACCATTTACAGGACAACCTGAGATTATCCATTTGTCATTATTGACAACAGCTGGTATTGACCAGTTAGAATCTTTAAAAAATGAATAGTAAATATCTCTAGTTTCATTTTCTGATCTGTCTCTATAAACCGTTATTGGAATATTACTTTTAGTTATCCCTAAATCAGTTTGACAACAATCACAGACCCTATCGTCTATTAACTTGTCCATTAAAATCTCACCATTTACGTTATATGAAGTAGACCTTAAAGTCATTTGTGGTTTTACTCCCTTATCATGTTTTGCTAATTCATTTTGTCTACCATCCAAATAGGTAGACAGAAAATCATTATTATAATTAATAGTTGAGACAAAACCATGTTCAGTTTTAGTATTATCAGTATGTAATTTTAAAGGTTTGTTCCAATTAGCTCCGCCATCACTTGAATTCATTACTTTAATATCATAGGAGTAAGTATCTTCACCACTTTTTTGCAAATAATGAACAGATAACCCATTGGAATTATTAGCAGTGATTCTAGGGAAGTCTGCCCAGTTAACAAACCAATCAGCTGAGCTATTTATAAGACTGGGTTTATTCCATTTTAAGTTGTCTAAATCTAATGTTGAAAAGTAAAGTTTACTTTCTTCAGAACTAAGGTCAGTTGATATAAAACTCAAATATGTAGTACCATCAAGAGATGTAAATAGATTTGGCTCTGAGGATTGAAAAGTAGCTTTAAGACTAATAGGTTGTAATATATAATCTTTAGTACAGCCGTAAACAATAAGTAAGACTAAAAAAGTCCAAGATAAATTCTTATTCATATTTAGCAGATTTTCCATTTGATAAAGAATTTTTAATAAATACTCTTAAATCTTCGTTTGATGATTTTAAATCTTCAGATCTTAAATACATCATGTGACCACTTCTGTAACCTTTATAGGTAAACCTATCTTTCATTTTCCCACTTGGGTCAACATGCCACATTGTATACTTTGCTTGAAAATATGTTGTAGCTCCATCATAATAACCAGATTGCACTAGAACTTTTAGATAAGGGTTTTGTGCCATTGCTTGTCTAAGATCGTCTCTTGTAGTATCATTTCTGTTGTCCCATGGGCGAACAGAGCCAAATAAGTTGTATTTCAAATCTGTCTTGAAACCTAAATTATTTTTCAGATAATGATTAATTGCTGGAGTAAAAGAATGCAACCAAGAATCAAGTTCTGCATTTGAATCAGGACTAGAACCTGCTTCAGTTTTGTCTAAGCCTAAATATCTTGAATCTAATCTCCCCATAGTATAACCACTTTTATCTCTTAATAAATCTTTCCAAAAAAATCGAGTAGGTACATCTAAGTTGTGTTGCAGTATAGACTTTTTACTTAAACCTGAATAATAAGACATTTTTTCAGCTATAGATTCTTTCTCATCTGCTGAAATAAATCCTCCTTTAGCAAGAGCAGGAATTAAGGTGTTTATTGTGAAATTTTCTGATTCAGGTAATATTTCTAATAAATCTTTTTCTTGTAGCTTATTATCTAAAACTTTGTGGTACCAAGCTGCAGCAGTAAAATAGGGTAAGTTTATTGCTGAGCTGACTGCACCACCAGTACTGTATACTTTATAATCTGCTGGAGAAACCATAATCACTCCATTTAGATACATCCATTGTTTTTCTTGCAATTCTAAAGCTAGTCCCATAACTCTAGTTCCACCATAACTTTCCCCAATTATATATTTTGGAGATTCCCAACGATTATTTCTACTAACAAATGTATTTATCCAACCAGCTAAATATTTAATATCTGCATTAATTCCAAAGAATATACTTTTATCTGGCATTTTCCCATTTGAATCAGGAATCATTCTCGAGTAACCCGTATTGACAGGGTTTACAAAAACGATATCTGCTACATCTAAAATAGAATGTGGATTATCTTTAACTCCGTATGGTTGAACGGGAAATCCTTCGTTATCAATTTTTAATATTTTTGGTCCAGTATATGCAATGTGCATCCATACAGATGCAGATCCTGGTCCTCCATTAAATGAGATCACTAGTGGTCTTTCATTTTGGTTTTTTACATCTGTTCTTTTATAATAAGTGTAAAATAAAGACGCTATAACTTTTCCTTTTGAATTCCATACAGGTTGAGTACCTGTAGATGCCAAGTAATCGACATTCATATTTTTTATCTTTGTAGTATGGCTGCTAGTGATTATTGTATCCACAGGTAATTTTAAATCTTGACTGTGAATAATAAAAGAAAATAAGAATGCTGGTAAAAATAGATTGAGTTTCATAATTTTTTATTTATAATAAAATTAAATTTAACGATTTTAAAATTAAAGATTCTAAAATATAAACTTAAAATGATTCAAATGCACCTAGTCCAAAAAGTGCATAATCATATTTAACAGGGTCTACAGGATCTAATTCTCTAAGTTTAGTATCTAACTCTAGAAGTGCTTTTGAATCGTTTTGTTTCCTGTTTAATAATCCTAATTTTCTTGCTACGTTTCCAGAATGAACATCTAAGGGGACAGATAAGTAATTAGTTGGAATATTTTTCCATATTCCAAAATCAACTCCGTTATTGTCCTGTCTAACCATCCATCTTAAAAACATATTTATTCTTTTAGCAGAGGATCCTTTATATGGGTCTGCTATATGTTTTGTACAACGTTTTTGATGAGGGAGTTCAAAGAATTTATTTTTAAATACATGAATAGAGTTTTGTGTTGAATTATTAATGCAATTATCAGAAAAAATAGATTCTAAACCTCCATATTCATGATAAATATGCTTTAGAGATTTAATAAAGTAAACTAGATCATTAGAGTTAAATGTTCTATGAACAAAGGAGTTTATGGAGTTTAAATCTTTCTCGCTATGATTTAAAATAAAGTCATGAGGTGAATTATCTAAAAGATTCATCATTTTCTTAGCATTATTGATAATTACCTTTCTATTTCCCCAAGAAATAATGGATGTTAAAAAAGCTGAAATCTCAATATCTTTTTTAGATGTATATAAATGGGGTATTTGTATAGGGTCTGTTGGAATAAACTTTGTTGTATTGTATTGTTCAAACTTCTCGTCCAAGAAAGACTTCAATTCCTTTAGATTAAGACTTTTCAATTTTGCTTATTTATTTCTCCATCAATAATTTCGATTTTTCTATCTGCCATATCTGCTAATCTTTCATTATGGGTAACTATGATAAATGTAGTATTGTATTTATCTCTAATTTTAAAAAAAAGATCATATAAATTATTTGCACTTTGAGTGTCTAAATTCCCTGATGGTTCGTCTGCAAATATCACTTTTGGACCATTAATTAAAGCTCTTGCTACTGCTACTCTTTGTTGCTCACCACCAGAAAGTTCATCGGGTTTGCTGTTTAATTTATCCTTTAAGTTTAAATAAGTTAATAGCTCTTCAGCTCTTAACTCAACTTCAGCTCTATTTCTCTTTTTTATATAACCTGGGATACATACATTTTCAATTGCTGTAAACTCTGGAAGTAATTGGTGAAATTGGAATATAAACCCAATATTTGTATTTCTAAATTTTGAAAGTTCAATTTCTTTTAATTTTAAAACATCAATACCATCAATTAATAATTCACAATCTTTATTTGAAGGAGTGTCTAGTGTGCCAAGTATTTGAAGTAAAGTTGTTTTACCAGCACCAGAAGTTCCAACTATAGAAACGATCTCAGATTTATCTATATTTAAATCAACTCCATTTAGAACTGAGAGAGATTTATACGATTTTTTTAAATTTTTACTTTTAATCATTGTAAATAATAAATAATAATGTAAAATTACCAATTATTAATCATTAGACAAATAAGTTTTAGATTTTATACTATGAGTAATTTAAAAAAAGCATATTTAGCCGGTGGCTGCTTCTGGTGTACAGAAGCAATTTTTTCAAGATTAAAGGGTGTTATTGGTGTTTCACCAGGTTATACTGGTGGGGGAGTAGCCTTTCCTAAGTATAAACAAATTTGTTTGGGTATTACTGGTCATGCCGAAGCTATTGAAGTTGTGTATGATAAAGATCTTGTTTCCTATACAACTTTGCTTGAAGTTTTTTTTAGCACACATGACCCTACAACATTAAACCAACAAGGAAACGATAGAGGGACTCAGTATAGATCAGCAATCTTTTGTAACGATGAAGCCGAGGTTTTAATAGCTAATAATTATATAAAAAAATTAACTGAAGATAATATTTTTCAAAATCTAATTACCACTGAAGTAAGTTTATTAATTAGATTTTATGAAGCTGAAATTGAGCATAAAGATTATTATGATTTAAATTCGAATCAGCCTTATTGTAACGCTGTAATTAGCCCCAAGATTAAAAAATTAATAGAAAACAATCAAGATCTTTTGAAGTAAACTATTTCTTAAAAAG
Organism: Flavobacteriaceae bacterium; assembly: GCA_028825365.1. Lineage (GTDB taxonomy): Bacteria > Bacteroidota > Bacteroidia > Flavobacteriales > Flavobacteriaceae > SGZJ01. The sequence continues at coordinate 65,700 of JAPKAF010000001.1, forward strand.
TATTCCAAACGATAAAACTCTTAGCATTGCTTTGGACATTTTTGTTGCCATTTTATAAAAAAAGTTGAATACAAATTTATCTTTCTGGAATGTTATTGCACTTACTAATATTCCAAAAACAAAACCAAACCCTACTAGTAAAACTTGATATATTGGAAATACTATCAATATTCTCAATGGCCAATATATTATTGGATGAAAAGCCTCTTTTTGAATATTTAAAAATTCTAAAGTAGGTCCAGAAACTAAAGTTGAAGCGGAGCCTGTTACCCCAAATACAATGAATATAATCACCACCTGTAAAGATGAAGTTATACCCCATTTCTCTTTTATTCTTTCAAGCATTTTTTATTTTAAAATTTCAGTAATTTGGTCTGCTAATTCCACTCCAATTCTGTCTTGTGCTTCATTAGTTGCAGCACCAATATGAGGAGTTAAGGATATTTTCGGATTCATTAAAAGCGTTATTTCTGGTTTGGGCTCATTTTCAAATGTGTCAAGTGCTGCAAATGAAATCTTACCTTCATCAATGTTTTTATTTAAAGCAACTTCATCAATAACCCCACCTCTGGATGCGTTAATAACCCCTGCACCAGTTTTCATTAAATCAAACTCTTTTTCACCAATAACATATTCTTTTTGAGCAGGCACATGTAAAGTAATAAAATCAGATTTACTCAAAACATCTTCAAACGAAGATTTTTCAAGACTAAAATCTATTTTCTTATTATCAAAAAACATAAGCTCTATGTTAACTTTGTCATTATGTAGATCATAGTAGATAACATGCATGCCGATACCAATTGCAATTTTAGCAACTTCCTGTCCAATCCTTCCAAAACCAATTATTCCTAGAGTTTTCCCCCTTAGCTCAATTCCTTTAGCAAATGCTTTTTTTAAACTTTTAAAATTAGTATCACCCTCAAGAGGCATATTTCTATTTGAAATATGTAAGAATCTAACACAGCTATATAAATGAGCTATAACTAATTCTGCTACTGATAAAGATGAAGCTGCTGGGGTATTAATTACTTTTAAACCCTTTTCTCTGGCATACTCTACATCTATATTGTCCATTCCAACACCACCTCTTCCAATTATTTTTAAACTTGGACAGCTGTCGATAATGTCTTTTCTAACTTTAGTAGCGCTTCTAACTAATAAAACAACTACGTCGTTTTTATTTATATAATTTATTAATTGTCCCTGTTCAACACTAACTGTTATAATATCAAATCCGTTTTTCACTAACTTATCTGCTCCACTTTTGGAAATACCATCATTTGCTAATACTTTCATTTTCTTTATGCTTTTGTTTCTAATTCACTCATTACCTCTACAAGAACTTTGACACTATCTAAGGATAATGCATTATACATTGACGCTCTGTAACCACCAACACTTCTGTGTCCATTAATACCCTCAATTCCAGCTTCTTTTACCATGCTTTCAAAAGTATCTTTCAAGCCATCATTAACTAAGCTAAAAGTAGCATTCATAGTTGATCTATCCTCTACAGCTGCAAAACCTTTAAAAAGTGGATTTAAATCAATCTCTGAGTACATTACTATAGCTTTAGTTTTGTTTATCTCGTCAATTGTTTCTACACCACCTAAATTTTTAAGCCACTTCATAGTTAAAAGAGAAACATATATAGAAAAAACAGGAGGTGTGTTAAACATACTGTCTTTATCTATCATTAGTTGATAATTCATCATAGATGGAATTTGTCTTGTTACTTTCCCTAAAACATCCTCTTTAACAATTACTATAGTAGTTCCAGCAGGTCCCATATTTTTTTGTGCACCAGCATAAATCAAGTCAAACTTAGAAAAATCCAATACTCTGGAAAAAATATCACTACTCATATCACATATTAATGGAACAGGACATGATTTAAATTCTTTCATCTGAGTACCATATATGGTATTGTTGGATGTACAATGAAAGTAATCACTATCTGTAGGGATTACGTAATCTTTAGGAATATAATTAAAATTTGAACTTTTTGAACTTGCTAATTCATTAACAGAACCAAATAATTTAGCTTCTTTAATAGCCTTATCACTCCATGAACCAGTGTTTAAATAAGAGGCTTTAGTTTCGAGCAAATTGTAAGCAGACATTAAAAATTGAGTACTTGCGCCACCCTGTAAAAATAAGACCTTGTATCCCTTACCTTTTAACTTTAAAAGATCTAAGGCTGTATCTCTAGCTTCATCCATAACATCAACAAAAGCTTTACTTCTATGTGATATCTCGATTAAAGATAAACCACTCTCATTAAAATCCATTACAGATTCTGATGCTTTTAATAAAACTTCCTGAGGAAGAATACATGGACCTGCGCTAAAATTATATTTTTTCATAGTATAAATTTAAAAGAACAAATTTGATAATTATTCACTAAATATTATAGTTTTTTAAGATAAGTTTTAAACTATATTGTTAACAAAAAACTCATCACATCTATATTATCAGCATATTGACTTAATGAAGGATTTTGAGTTTCACCAAAATCAACTTTGTTTTCAATTTTTAATTTACTAACGATACATTGAATTTCTTTTTCTTGTTTTGTAATACTGTCTTTTAAAATTGAAATATCATCATAAAACTCGTAATTAATTGTTGAAATAGGGGAATGTAAATCATTACCTTCTTTTATCATAAAAAATCCATTATCAAGAAATTTATATTCACTCATTAAATAGATTGCTTTATTGTAATCATAGTTGTTAGCGTACTTATGATTATTAATTAAATCACTTCTTTTGAAAATTGAGTTGTAAAAAGAATCAAAGCTATAATTTTTAGGAACATATAACTTAGAAACATTTCTACATCCAAGTCCAAAATATGTAAAGATATCATTGCCTAATAACGAAAGTTCATTTTCATTTTCTGTACCATCTAAAATAGCAATGGAATTTCTATTTTTTCTTATGATAGATTTTTTATTTTTAAAATAATAATCAAAATATCTACTAGTGTTATTAGAACCCGTAGCGATAACCCCATCATAGTTTGTTAACATTCCATCTAGATAGACAATATCATCAGCAATACTAATATTCTTAGAAATCAAAAGACTAGTCAAAAATGGAAGTATGTGTTTGTCATTTGAAGATAATTTAATTATTGATTTATGCCCTGCTAGAAAAACACACAAAAAGTCATGAAACCCCACTAAAGGAATATTTCCAGCCATAATTATTGCTATATTTTTTTTAGATACATTTTTAGTATCATAATTACTCATCCATTGTAGTAAATATTCTTTATTTAATATTTCCGCCCAGTAAGTTAGGTTAGTTTTTATGTTTTCATCTGTAAACCAAGGGTTATTCATTTGACCTTGTTTTATTACTTTTTCAAAAGCAGTTTGATTACTATCCTTTGAGTTATCATAATTTTCATCTAAATAGTTGGACAAAAACTTACCTATATCAGATACAAGATCTATTCTATTATTTAAATTCATTTAACTTCTTGTTTTTAAATTCTTTTGGAATTACTTTTGTTACAAATTTATAAAACATTAATCATATGGCAATCATAATTACTGATGAGTGTATTAATTGCGGTGCATGTGAGCCAGAATGCCCTAATACTGCTATTTATGAAGCCAGTGATGATTGGAGATATTCTGATGGAACTAGTTTAAAAGGTGATGTGATTTTGACTGATGGTAAATCTGTTAGTGCAGATAATAATCAAGAAGCAATTAGTGATGAGGTTTATTATATAGTTCCTGGCAAATGTACCGAATGTGTTGGTTTCCATGAAGAGCCTCAATGTGCTGCTGTATGTCCAGTTGATTGTTGTGTTCCTGATGATGATAATGTTGAAAATGAAGATACTTTAATAAGAAAGCAACAATTTATGCATCCAACAAACTAATGAAAGCAGGAATAGTAGGATTACCAAACGTAGGAAAATCAACTTTATTTAATTGTTTATCAAACTCAAAAGCTCAAAGTGCAAATTTTCCATTTTGTACAATTGAGCCAAACATAGGTGTTGTCAATGTCCCTGATGATAGACTATCGATCTTAGAAACCTTAGTTAACCCAGAAAAAGTTATTCCAGCATCTGTAGAAATTGTAGATATAGCAGGTTTAGTTAAGGGTGCAAGTAAAGGTGAAGGGCTAGGAAATCAATTTCTAGGTAATATTAGAGAAACAGACGCTATTATCCATGTTTTAAGATGTTTTGATAATGATAATATTATTCATGTTGATGGTTCTGTTAATCCAGTTAGAGATAAAGAGATCATTGATCTTGAATTACAGTTAAAGGATCTTGAAACTGTTTCTAAAAAAATAGAAAAGACTGCTAGAACTGCTAAAACCGGAAACAAAGAGGCACAAAAAGAATTAGCAATTCTCAATCAAATTAAAGCTCATTTAGAATCTTTCAAGTCAGTTAGATCTATTGAGTTTGATTCCGAAAGCTATTTGACTTTTGTAGTTCCTTTACAGTTGATAACTGATAAGCCTGTTTTATATGTTTGCAATGTAGATGAGTCTAGTGCGAATAGCGGTAATCATTACGTTGATACCATAAAAGATTTAGTTTCGAATGAAAATGCTGAGGTTATTACTTTAGCTGTTGGTATAGAAGCGGATATTAATGAATTAGATGATTTTGAAGAAAGAAAGATTTTTTTGGAAGATATAGGTTTAACAGAACCTGGCTCCTCAAAATTATTGAAGTCCACATATAAATTACTTAACTTACAAACTTACTTTACTGCTGGAGTTAAAGAAGTGAGAGCTTGGACAATTCCAGTTGGTTCTACTGCTCCACAAGCGGCAGGAGTAATACATACTGATTTTGAAAAAGGCTTTATTAGAGCAGAAGTTATTTCTTATAATAACTACGTTACTTATAAAAATGAAGTAAAAGTAAAAGAAGCTGGTAAAATGAATATTGAAGGAAAAAACTATATTGTTAGTGATGGTGATGTAATGCATTTCTTATTTAATGTTTAAAAAATACCAGATCTAAAGTTTAAATTCATGTTCTCAACAAACAATAGCTTTTTGTTAATTACTTTGTTGTTTCTTGATTTCTTTTTTTATTATGATATACTATATTAGCAACTTGCTTATATAGATTTATTCTCATGTCATCAAATAATAATTATACAGAAGATAATATTCGTTCTTTAGACTGGAAAGAACATATTAGAATGCGTCCTGGGATGTATATTGGTAAACTTGGTGATGGATCCTCACAAGATGATGGTATTTATATTCTTTTAAAAGAAGTTTTAGATAACTCTATCGATGAGTTTGTAATGGGTGCAGGAAAAACCATTGATGTTTCAATAAATCAAACTAAAGTTACTGTCAGAGACTTTGGTCGTGGAATCCCACTAGGTAAAGTCGTTGATGTAGTTTCAAAAATGAATACTGGAGGAAAGTATGACTCTAAAGCATTCAAAAAAGCAGTTGGATTAAATGGTGTAGGTACTAAAGCAGTTAATGCGCTTTCTGAGTATTTTAGAGTTGAATCAACTAGAGATGGTTATTCAGTTGCTGCTGAATTTAGCAAAGGTTCACTTACAAATCATGAGGATAAATCAGAATCTACAAGGCGAAAAGGCACAAAGGTTTCTTTTGTTCCAGATCAAACTATTTTCAAGAACTTCAAATACAGAAATGAATATATTTCTAGAATGCTGAAGAATTATGTTTATTTGAATCCAGGCTTAACAATAGTCTTTAATGGAGAGAAATTTTTTAGTGAAAATGGTTTAAAAGATTTGTTAAGTGAAAGAATTAATGAGAGCGATACGTTATATCCAATCATACATATAAAAGGAGAAGACATAGAGGTTGCTATTACTCATAGTAAAACACAATATAGCGAAGAGTATCATTCTTTTGTTAATGGACAAAATACAACTCAAGGTGGGACTCATTTATTAGCTTTTAGAGAAGGTTTGGTAAGAACAATTAGAGAGTTTTATAATAAGAGCTATGATGCTTCAGATATTAGAAAATCTATTGTTTCTGCTGTTTCTATCAAAGTTATGGAGCCCGTTTTTGAAAGTCAAACAAAAACAAAACTTGGGTCTACTGATATGGGAGGGGAATTACCTACTGTCAGAACTTATATTAATGAATTTTTAAAGAATAGTTTAGATAATTATCTTCATAAAAACCCTAAAATTGCCGACTCTATTCAAAGAAAAATACTTCAGGCTGAAAAAGAAAGAAAGGAACTTTCAGGTATTAGAAAACTAGCCAGAGATAGGGCTAAAAAGGCTAGTATTCATAATAAAAAACTTAGAGATTGCAGAATACATTTAGGAGATCTTAAAAGTGAGCGTAGACTAGAATCTACTTTATTTATTACAGAAGGAGACTCTGCTTCTGGAAGTATCACTAAATCTCGGGATGTTAACACACAAGCAGTATTTAGTTTAAAAGGAAAGCCGTTAAACTCCTATGGTTTAACAAAAAAAATAGTCTATGAAAATGAAGAATTCAACCTACTTCAAGCAGCTTTAAATATTGAAGAATCTATCGAGTATTTACGTTATAATAATGTAGTAATCGCTACAGATGCTGATGTTGATGGTATGCATATTAGATTATTACTTATTACATTTTTTCTTCAATTTTTCCCTGAATTAATTAAAGAGGGGCATATTTACATACTTCAAACTCCACTTTTTAGGGTCAGAAACAAAAAAGAAACTATTTATTGTTATTCTGAAATTGAAAGAGTGAATGCTTTAGAAAAATTAAAACCTAGTCCTGAGATTACAAGGTTTAAAGGCTTAGGTGAGATTTCTCCGGATGAATTCAAGCATTTTATAGGAGATAATATTAGATTAGACCCAATAATGTTAGACGAAGGAATGTCTATTGAAGACTTACTTAGCTTTTACATGGGAAAAAACACACCAGACAGACAAAGTTTTATTATAAATAATTTGAAGGTTGAATTAGATTTGATTGAAAATAAAAAATAATAATGACAGAAGATATAAATGAAAGTAGTCAATTAGAAAACAATGAATCTATTACCAGAATCACTGGTATGTACAAAGATTGGTTTCTAGATTATGCTTCTTATGTTATTTTAGAAAGAGCAGTTCCTGCTATTGAAGATGGTTTTAAACCAGTTCAAAGAAGAATCATGCAGTCGATGAAAGATTTAGACGATGGTAGATACAACAAAGTAGCTAACATTGTTGGCCATACTATGCAATATCACCCTCATGGAGATGCAAGTATTGCAGATGCCATGGTTCAAATTGGTCAAAAAGACTTATTAATTGATACACAAGGAAATTGGGGAAACACATTGACTGGAGATAGAGCCGCTGCATCAAGATACATTGAGGCTAGGATATCTAAATTTGGTCTAGATGTAATTTTTAATCCTAAAATCACAAAATGGCAAGCGTCTTATGATGGGAGAAGAAAAGAGCCTATAAATCTACCTGTGAAGTTCCCGTTATTATTAGCACAAGGAGCGGAGGGTATTGCTGTTGGCTTATCTACTAAAATTTTATCGCATAATTTTATTGAGCTAATTGACTCTTCAATAAAACATTTACAGGGAAAAAAAATAAGTATTTTACCTGATTTTATTACAGGTGGTATAGCAGATTTTTCGAATTATAATGATGGTAAAAGAGGTGGTAAAGTTCGTCTAAGAGCTAAAATATCTACAGCTGATAAATCAACTTTATTAATTTCTGAAATACCATATGGAACAACAACAACCTCTTTGATAGATTCAATTTTAAAAGCTAACGATAGAGGTAAAATTAGAATTAAGAAAATTGATGATAATACAGCTTCAAAAGTAGAAATTTTAATATATCTGCCAAATGGTATATCACCCGATAAGACTATAGATGCTCTTTATGCTTTTACTAATTGTGAAACATCTATTTCCCCTTTGGGCTGCGTTATAGAAAATAATAGCCCTCTCTTTACAGGAGTTTCTGATATTTTAAAGACATCAACTGATAACACAGTAGATTTATTAAAACAAGAACTGTTAATAAAATTAGGTGAACTTGAGAACCAATGGCATTACTCATCTCTTGAAAGAATTTTTATTGAAAATAAAATTTATCGAGATATTGAAAATCAGGATACTTGGTCTGGTGTATTAAAGGCTATAGAGAAAGGATTAGACAAATTTATAGCTCATTTAAAAAGAGGTGTCATTGAAGAAGATATTGTTAGGTTGACTGAAATTAAAATTAAAAGAATATCCAAATTTGACAAAGATAAAGCTAGTGACAAAATCATTGATTTAGAAAATCAAATCAAAGAAGTGAAGAACAACCTTGATGATATAATTAATTTCTCTATTTCTTATTTTAAGAAATTAAAGAAAGATTATTCAGAAAATCGTGAAAGAAAAACTGAAATAAGATTATTTGATGATGTTGATGCTACTAAAGTAGTTATCAGAAATACAAAACTTTATGTAAATAGAGAAGAAGGTTTTATAGGTACATCATTAAGGAAAGACGAGTATGTTTGCGACTGTAGTGATATTGACGATTTAATTGTGTTCACAAAAGATTCTAAAGTAGTTATAACCAAAGTAGGTTCGAAGACTTTTATTGGTAAAAATATTATACATGCTGCTGTTTTTAAAAAGAAAGACACTAGGACCATCTATAATATGATATATAAAGATGGAGATAAAAGCTTTTATTATTTAAAAAGGTTTGCAGTGTCTGGGGTAACTAGAGATAAATCATACAGTTTAAGTTCCTCTAAAAGTGAATCAGATGTGGTGTATTTCTCTGCAAACCCCAATGGAGAAGCTGAAATTGTCACTATTTTATTAAGACAGTCTGCAAAGTTAAAAAAACTAAAATGGGATTTAAACTTTTCGGATCATATAATTAAAGGTAGGTCTTCAAGAGGTAATATTGTTTCTAAAAACAGTATCAATAAAATTGAACTAAAAGAAAAAGGAGTATCTACATTAAAGCCAAGAAAAGTCTGGTTTGATGATGCTGTTCAAAGGTTAAATGTTGATGGTAGGGGAGAGCTTCTTGGTGAATTTAGTGGTGAAGACAAGTTGTTAGTAATTAGACAAAATGGAACTCTCAAAACTATTTCGCCAGAAATAACTACTCACTTTTCTGAAGATATGATTGTTTTAGAAAAATGGGTTCCAAAAAAACCAATCTCAGCAATATATTATGACGGATTAAAAGAAAAATATTTCCTAAAAAGATTCTTAATAGAAAATGAAAATAGAGAGGAGATTTTTATTACAGAACATAAAAATTCATTATTAGAGATCATTACTACTGATTGGAAGCCAGTAATAGAAATAGTTTATAATAAAGATCGAAATAAAGAGCAAAAGCCAAATACTGTAGTAAATATTGATGAGTTCATTTCATTAAAAGGTATTAAGGCTAAAGGCAATCAATTAACTAACTCTAAAGTAAAGCAGATTAACTTAATTGATTCAATAGAGTTTACTCCTCCAGTAGAGGTTTCTGCAAACGAAATTGAGGTAGTAGATGTTAGTGAAATTAAGAATAAAATTGAAGAATCTGATGAGACAGATTTAGACCAAGGTCAAATAACCTTATTCTAAGATAACAGCAGTTCCTTGTTGTTTTATTGTTTCCCCTACATAAGAATACTCAAAATCATAAGAATCTTCATATGTTCTTAATATTTTAACTAGTACTGGTTTTTTCTGCTGAATATTTATAGGGTTAATTGTAGTGAACACTACTTCGCAATCATTGACCCATCTAACATAGCTTGAATCTATAACATTATTAAAAATTTCAATTTGAATACTATCATTTCTAGTAAAAATAGATACATATTCTATTTCATCTATAGTGATTACACTTTTATATTTTCCATTTTTAAAGTTCTCACAAACTCTTTCTTGGTTGGAGTTACAAGACAAAAAAAGTATAAGCAAAAATAGACTGAAATATTTCATAGTTATTTAAATGATCTTGATGCAATTTAATTAAAAATTATAACTTAGCTTACTATCTTAGTCAATGAAAAATATTAAAAATATAATTCGGGTTTTTGAAAAATTCAGACTGTTAGGTCTTAATAGTAAGTACCTAAATAATGATCATCTTGCATTTGATAAATCAAGCTGTGTTTATAAAATTAAAGAAATTGGCCTTAGCGAAAATGGTGAATCGATTAATACTGTTCAAATAGGTTCCGGAAAAATCAAAATACTTATTTGGTCTCAAATGCATGGAAATGAATCTACATCAACCAAAAGTTTACTAGATTTAATTAATTCCTTTCATAATAATGAGTTTTATGAAATATTAAAAAATTGTAGTTTATATATTATCCCCATACTTAATCCTGATGGTGCTAGATTATATACCAGAGAGAATTTTAATAAAATAGACCTTAATAGAGATGCTAAAGAAAATTCACAATTAGAGTCGAAGCTGTTGAATTCTTATTTTGAAAAAATTAAGCCTAACTATTGTTTTAATTTACATGACCAAAGGACTATTTACGGAGGTAAAAATGGAAATAATCCAAGTGGGTTAAGCTTTTTAGCTCCTTGCTATGACTATGAAAACTCTATAAATAGTAGTAGGGCTAATGCAATGTTTTTAATTGAGGGTATATACAGTGAACTTTCAAACATCATTAATGACAAGGTAAGATTATATGACGATAATTATAATTACAACTGCTTTGGTGATCATTTTCAAAAGAAAGGATCATCAACTGTTTTATTTGAATCTGGTTTTTTTGATTTGGATTATAATAGAGAAACAACAAGAAAATATATGTTTGTTTCGTTGGTGATAGCACTTAATATTATTTGTAACAAAAAGAACTATACTTCAAAAGTTAATTACTCTCTTATTCCGAAAAATAAAATTAGATTTTTCGATATTATTCTCAATAATGTTTCAGCTAAGAATTCAGGAATTCAGGTTGGAGTGAATTTTAAAGAAACTCTTTGTGATAATGAAATAATTTTCAAACCTATAATTAGTGATATAGGAGATTTAACTAATTTCTTAGGCCATAGAGAGATTGATTTAAGTACTATCAACTACAATAGAGATTTAATATCTTTTAAGATTGGTGCTGAATTAAATGAATCTTTAGCAAATAGCCTTAATCTCTAGATAAAATTTAATTAATAGTATGTTTTTTTAAGAATAATTCAATGTTTTTGTATAAATTAGCTTTTATTTTAATAAAACACTTATGCAATCAAAATTTAAATTAGATGAAATAGATCATCAAATACTAGACATGTTAATTGACAATACTAGAGTTCCTTTTACTGACATAGCAAAAAAACTTTTGATTTCAGCTGGAACTGTTCATGTAAGAGTTAAGAAAATGGAAGATGCTGGTCTAATAAAAGGTTCTTCATTAATATTAGATTATAATAAGCTTGGTTATTCGTTTATCGCTTATGTTGGAATATACTTAGAGAATACATCTCAAGTTCAATTTGTTGTAGAGAGGATTAATGAAATTCCAAATGTAACTGTAGCTCATATAACAACTGGAAAGTTTAATATTTATGCAAAGATTAGAGCAAAAGACACTAACGATGCTAAGGATATTATATTTAAATTAGATGATATTGAGGGTGTTTACAGGACTGAATCCATGATTTCTCTTGAAGAGAGTATTAATGATAAAAAAAGATTAATGCATGCGATTTTCAACGAACTTATCTAAGCTCATTTAAATAATATAAAAAAGACTCTTTAATAAGCTTATCATCGACTTTTTGATCTATAACTACTTCGCCAATATCTTTTAATAGTACAAAATTAATTTCACCATTTCTATTTTTTTTATCGTACTTAAGAAGTTTAATTATCTCATTGATATCAATATCTGTGAATTTAGTTTTTTTGAAAATATTTAGAAAAAATTTATTTATAGAATTGTTCAAGTCTTTATTGAAACCCAATTTAATAGTTGATATATATCCTTCTAATATCATGCCAATGGCTATACTTTCTCCGTGTGTTAGTGTTTGATGATGTTTAGAATTCAAACAAAATGACTCTACAGCGTGTCCAATTGTATGTCCATAATTTAATACTTTTCTGATGTTTTTTTCATTTGGGTCCTTATCTACAATTTCAGATTTAATTAATATTGAGTTGTAAAAAGTATAGCCTATCTGAAAATCAGTTATATCAATAGTTTTAATTTTATCCCAATTATTTTTACTGGAAATTAATGAATGTTTTATCATTTCACTAAAACCAGAATTCATTTCAATTTGAGGTAATGTTTTTAAGAAAATTGGATCAATTATAATCATAGATGGATTATTAATCACCCCAATTTGGTTTTTTATATTATTTAAATCAACTCCTGTCTTACCTCCAATAGAAGCATCAACCATTGCTAATAGGGTAGTAGGTACATTGATAAAATCGAAACCTCTCATAAAAGTAGAAGCTACAAACCCTCCAAGATCAGTTACCACTCCACCTCCTAAATTTATTATTAATGAACTTATATCAGCTCCAGCTTCAGAGAGACTGCTCCATATTATTTGACATGTAGATATATTTTTGTTTTCTTCTCCTTTAGGAAAACTAATTTCTATGAAACTTCTATTTTTAGATTTGTTTAATTTAGAAATAAAAATATCATAACAATATTTAGTCGTATCACTATCAGTTAATACAATGATTTTTGATAAATCATTTTCATCTAAATATGTGTTTAATTTAGAATAAGCATTTTCTCCAAAATGAATTGGATAGTTGTTTGTTGAAATAGACTTCATAGATTAAAAATAATATTAAAAATAGTAGTTTATAATTTATAAAGTACAATGTATATGAATATATTTGTTTAGTTTTTATAGGATGGAAAATAACTTATTTGATAATACAGAAATAGCTTTTAAAAGCAAGTCTAAAATGGACTTATATCGAGGGTATTATATATTTAAAATTATCTCCAAACCTATTGTTGTTTCTATTTCAAAGTTTTTTTTAACAAAATTCCCTTTTCTTTTAGGTGGCCTAACTAAGTGGTTTGTAAAGTCTTCTATATTTAAACAATTCTGTGGTGGTGAAACTGAAAAGGACTGTATAAAAACAGTAGAGAATTTAAGTTCTAGTAATATTTACTCAATATTAGATTATTCTGTTGAGGGTTTAGTAGATAATTATGCTTTTGATAATACTGTTTCTAGAACCTTAAATCTAATTGATTTAAATACGGATAATAATTTTCCGTTTATAGTATTTAAACCCACAGCAATCGGTGAATTTAGTCTATATGAAAAGGTTTCTAAGGCTGAATCATTATCGATAGATGAAGAGCTTGAATGGAATAAAATTATTGACAGATTTGAATTAATATGTGAGAGAGCTTCATTAAAAAATGTTTCTGTTTTAATTGACGCTGAAGAATCTTGGATTCAGCCTAGTGTAGATCAAATATTTGAAAATTTAATAATTAAATATAACTCTAAGCGAGCCACAGTTTATAATACAGTTCAAGCTTATAGAATTGATAGATTATTTTACATTAAAGAGCTAAAAAACAAATACTTTAATACTAGCGTTAATATCGGAATTAAGCTTGTTAGAGGTGCTTATATGGAAAAAGAACGTGATAGAGCTTTAGATTTAAAGTATACTTCTCCAATCCATAATAGCAAAAACGAAACAGATAAAAGTTTTAATGATTGCATGAATTATATTTTTAATAATATTAATTTATTTTCAATTTTTATTGGAAGTCATAATGAACAAAGTAATACTCTAGCAATTAAGTATATGAGTAATCATAAAATCCCTGTTAATGATGGTAAGGTTTGGTTTAGTCAACTATATGGGATGAGTGATCATATCAGTTATAATTTATCTCATCTTGGATACAACGTAGCTAAATATTTACCTTTTGGGCCTGTAAAGGATGTTATTCCATATCTACTAAGAAGGGCAGACGAGAACAAATCAGTTGGTGGTCAAACTTCCAGAGAATTATCACTATTTAGTAAAGAAATAAATAGAAGAAAGAATTATTCTAAAGTATAGCTAATAATCTTAACTTCATTTTTGCAATTCTCTAATTCTACAGAATAATTTATTTGATCTATTTTTGTTTCAATTATATAAATATTACAACTATCTAATTTAGTATTACTTTTCGAGAAATTGACTTCTCCGAATTTTACAATTTCCTGAACTCTAGAAGTTGTTATTTTATTTTTAGCAATTGCAGTAAGTAGTTTAGGTGAATAATGAAAACTCTTACTACTAATGTCATTAATTACTCTTGAATTAGGTAGGTAATTAAACTTTGTTTTCTTTTTCTGAAATAAAAAAGCTAAAAAAATCAAACCTATTGAGAGTCCAACAAAAAAATAAATAAGCCTGTTAATTAATTTCATATAATATTATTAATATTGTTATAATCTATTTTAAATAATTCTTGAATCATCTTATTAGTATTTAATCCGTTAAATAAGTAAACACCATTTTTTAATGAATTATTATTTCTTATAAAATTCTCAAAACTACCATACTTTACTGACTTGATTAAATATGGAGTTAGAATATTACTCAAACAAATAGATGATGTCCTTGAATACCTAGAAGTTATATTAGGAACGCAGTAATGGATTACTTCGTGCTCTACAAATGTTGGCTTGTCATGACTTGTTATTCTACTTGTCTCAAAGACACCAATGGTGTCCAAACTAGTATCTATTATAACAGCACCTTTTTTCATTTTCATTACCATTTCCTCACTAACTATCTGTTTAGTAGTCTCGTTATCTTTTACAGCCCCAATTGCTACGTCACATCTCATCAAGGCCTTTGTAAGTTGTTTTTTTTGTATTGTAGAGGTGTAAATAGGTTTTTTAATTAATTTTTGAATTTCATTTAATCTAAAAATTGAATTACTAAAGATTTTAACCCTTGCTCCAAGTTTTGTTGCAGTAATAGCCGCAGATTCGGCCACTTTATCAGATCCAATTATCACTACATCAGTAGGAGGGACCCCACTTAAATTGCCGAAAAACAATCCTTTACCGCTATTGCTAGTGTTTGATAATAATTCAGAAGATATCAAGACAGAAGCTTGTCCAGAAATCTCACTCTGTTGACTGACAATTGGGAATGAACCATCTCTTTCTTTTATAAACTCAAAGGCAATACAAGTTATTTTTTTACTAATTAATACTTTTAAATTATTTAAGGAATGCTCCGTTAAATCTAAAGCAGATATTAGTATTGAGTTTTGTTTAATTAAATTAATTTCTAAATCATTTGGTGGCGCTATTTTTAAAATTATAGGACAATTGTATATGTCCTCTTTATTATTTACTATAATCGCCCCAGCTTCAGAGTAATCTAAATCAGTAAAATTTGATCCATCACCAGCTCCGGATTCTATATTAATCTTAAAATCATTTGATGTAAGGTAGCTAACAGAATCAGGGGTTAAGCAGATTCTTTTTTCATTTTCAGAGTCTTCTTTTGGTACTCCAATAATGAACTCTTTTTTTATTTGAGTTAATTCTAGCCTTTCTTCCTGTGGAATTAGTTGTTCCTTACTAAATGGATAATTAATTTTATTCATTTAAAATTATTTCTATTGTTCTTCTATCTCCTTTTATTTCTGTAAAATTAATCAAATTCACATTATCTGGTATTAAGTTAGGTATTTTTTCTGCCCATTCGATAAAACACCAGACATCTTCTCTTAAATAATCTTCAAAACCAATATCAAATGCTTCTATTTCATTTTTAATTCTGTAAAAATCAAAATGATAGACTACAGAATCTTTTGTTTCATACTCATTTACTAACGAAAAACTTGGACTAGACACGGAGTCATTACTACCTAATTCATTTACAATAGCTTTTATTAGAGTTGTTTTTCCAGAACCCATTGGTCCGTTAAATAAGAGATATTTACTATTAATATTATTTAAAATAAAATTTACAGCTAAGCCAATATCACTAATTTTATAATACAATGTTTTATTCATGATTACTTTGGATCTAACACAACATATGGGATTATGATTTCTTCCATTGATACGCCGCCGTGCTGGTATGTGTCTTTAAAATAAGAGACATAGTGGTTAAAATTGTTAGGATAAGCAAAAAAATTATCATCTTTAGCAAAAACAAAAGGACTGTTTATAGATACCGATGGTAGGCCTATAGTAGATGGATTAACAAATGATATTACTTCCTTGTCGTTATAAGACAAGCTTCTACCTGTTTTGTATCTGAGGTTCGAACTTAAGTCTTTATTTCCGATTACTCTAGTTGGATTCTTTACATTAATAGTTCCATGATCTGTAGTTATTAATAGCTTAATATTTAATTCACTCGCTTGTTTAATAATACCCATAAGTGGAGAATTGATAAACCAACTTGCTGTCAATGATCTATAGCTTTTATCATCTGAAGCTAATTCTTTAATCATCTCCATCTCCGTTTTAGAGTGAGAAAGCATGTCAACAAAATTATAAACTAGAACTATTAAATCATTTTCAAGTTTTGAATTAAAATCTTCCTCAAGTTTTTTACCTTTTTTAAGATTTGTTATTTTAATATATTCTGTTTTTAAATTAGATAAACCAAGAGTTTTTAAGTTTTCTAAAAGTAATTCTTTTTCATAGAGATTTTTGCCACCTTCTTCGTGATCAAACTTCCAGTATTGAGGAAATTTTTTATATATATCTAAGGGCATTAATCCAGAAAACAATGAATTTCTAGCGTATTGAGTTGCAGTTGGTAAAATACTAAAATAGGCCTCTTCATTAGATTTGTTATAATATTTTAAAACATGTGGTTCTATTGTTTTCCATTGGTCATATCTTAAATTATCAATTACAATAAATAATGTTTTTTCACTGGTTGATATATCTTTTATTAAGCGTTCAGATATTAATTTGTTAGAAAATAGTGGTTTATCTAAATCATTATTAACCCAATTCTCATAGTTTTTATCTATAAACTTTGCGAAAGCAATATTACATTCCGTTTTTTGAGACGCTAATATTTCTTGCATAGTGGATTCATCTGTATCATTTAATTGCAATTCCCAATAAATCAATTTTAAATATAAGTTAACCCAGTCCTTATAGCTATTTGCTTGAGTTAGTTCATTTGTGATATTTCTAAACTCTTGTTGATAATTTGTTAAAGTTTTCTCTGAAACTAATTCATTTTTAGATATTGATTTTTTTAAACTTAATAAGATTTGATTAGGGTTGACAGGCTTAATCAAATAATCTGATATTTTATTCCCAATAGCATCTTCCATTATATTTTCCTCTTCACTTTTTGTAATCATAATAACAGGAACATTGTAGTCTAACTCATTAATTTTATTTAAAACCTCTAATCCACTTAAGCCATTCATGTTTTCATCTAATAATACGGCTGAATAGCTGTTATTTTTAAACATTTCAATGCCTTCCACACCATTATTAGAAGTGTCTAGTGAATAGCCCTTATCCTCAAGAAACATTAAGTGAGGTTTTAGTAACTCTATTTCATCATCTATCCAAAGAATTTTCATATTTAAGTAATTATTATTAATATAATATTAAACGTATAAATTTAAACAATTATTACAATCAAATAAATATATGTCTTTTATATAATCATACATTATGATTTAGCGCATGTTTTACCATATTTTTCATATTTTTGCAGAGTATGGAATATACTTCTTTAAAAATAGCCGAATATTTAAATGGTAAACTTGAAGGTAACTCTAGTTTGGTTGTTTCTAATGTTGCAAAAATTGAAGAAGCTGACAAAAATTCTATTACATTTCTATCCAATAAGAAATACACTTCACTAGTCTACAAAACTAAAGCTGCTCTAATAGTAGTGGATAAAGATTTTAAAGCTGAATCAGATATAATTCCGATGTTGATTAGAGTAGACAATGCTTATATCGGCTTTGTTAAATTATTACACCTGTTTAACACTACTACTGAAATAAAGTCCGGGGTTAGTAAACTTTCTGAAGTATCTAAAACCGCTCTAACTAGCAATAATATTTTTGTTGGTGCTTTTTCAATAATTAGCTCAGGAGCTCAAATACTTGATAATGTTCAAATTCATGAAAACGTATTTATAGGTGAAAATGTAAAGATTGGTAACAATACCATAATTTACTCAGGTGCCAATATTTTAAAAGATTCCGTTATTGGAGACAACTGTATTATTAATTCAAATGCAGTTATTGGTTCTGATGGATTTGGATTTGCACCTGATAAAAAAGGTGTCTATATTAAAATACCTCAAATTGGTAATGTTATAATAAAAAACAATGTTAGTGTTGGTGCATTAACTTCAATTGATAGAGCAACTTTAGGGTCAACTATTATACATGAAGGAGTTAAACTTGATAATCAAATTCAAATTGCTCATAACGTAGTTATTGGTAAAAATACCGTAATAGCTGCCCAGTGTGGAATAGCAGGATCTTCAAAAATTGGAGAAAATTGTCAAATTGGAGGACAAGCTGGTGTTAGTGGTCATTTGACAGTTGGTGATAATGTTACTATATTAGGTAAATCTGCCGTAACAAGCAATGTGAAGAGTAACACAACTGTTAAAGGTTCTCCTGCATTTGATGCATTAGCCTTTAATAAATCGTATGTGCATTTTAAAAATTTAAATAATAAATAAAATGATTACTACAGAAATCAAACAAACAACAATAGCTAAACCAATCTCTTTAACTGGGGTAGGTTTGCATACTGGACAAGATGTTAAGTTAACTTTCAAGCCTGCTATTGCTAATAATGGTTATACTTTTACTAGAGTTGACTTAGAAGGTAGTCCTATTATTGAAGCTAACATTAACTTCGTTACTAGCACGCAAAGAGGTACTGTTTTAGAAAAAAATGGTGTAACAATTCAAACTTGTGAACATGTTCTAGCTGCTTTAGTTGGATTAGAAATTGATAATGTTAATATAGAGTTAAGCTCTTCTGAACCTCCAATCATGGACGGTTCATCAAAATACTTTGTTGAAGCGCTAGAGTCAGCAGGATTAGTAGATCTTGAAGTTTTTAGACAAGAATACGTTGTAAAAAATGTTATTACTTATAAAGATAATAAATCAGGTAGTGAGATTACAATTATTCCAAGCGATCATTATGAAGTAACAACTATGGTGGATTTTGGCACTAAAATTCTTGGGACACAAAATGCAACCTTAAGTAATTTAAAAGATTTCAAAAAAGAGATCTCAAACTCAAGGACTTTTAGTTTTCTTCATGAGATTGAAATGCTACTAAATGAAGGATTAATTAAAGGTGGAGATTTAAATAATGCCATAGTCTATGTAGATAAAGAACTATCTGAATCTACAATGGAAAAATTAAAAATCGCTTTCAATAAAGAGCATATAAAAGTAAAGTCAAATGGGATACTTGACAACTTAACATTACATTATCCAAATGAGGCTGCAAGACATAAATTACTTGATGTAGTTGGAGATTTAGCACTTGCAGGTGTTAGACTTAGAGGTAAAGTTATAGCGAATAAGCCAGGACATTATGTAAATACACAGTTTGCTAAAAAGCTTAGTGATATTATAAAAATAGAAAGAAAAAACAATGTTCCTGTTATTGATTTAACTAAAGAGCCAATAATGGATACAACTAGAATAATGGAAGTTCTTCCTCATAGACCACCATTTTTATTTGTTGATAAAATTTATGAGTTAACAAGCTCTAAAGTAATTGGATTAAAAAATGTAACTATAAATGAAACTTTCTTTCAAGGCCATTTCCCTGGTTTCCCTGTGATGCCTGGTGTTCTCATTGTAGAGGCAATGGCTCAAATTGGAGGTATTCTTGTTTTAAACACATTTGAAAACCCGGAGGATTATTTGACGTTCTTTGCGAAAATTGATAAGGTAAAATTTAAAAATAAAGTATTTCCCGGTGACACAATAATATTTAAATGCACATTAATTTCGCCTATTAGAAGAGGTATTTGCCATATGCAAGGATATGCATATGTAAATGGTAAACTTTGTGCAGAAGCTGAATTAATAGCTCAAATAACTAAAGTTAAATAAATGAAACAACCCTTAGCATATATACATCCAAGCGCTAAAATTGCAAAAAATGTAGTTATTGAGCCATTCACAACAATAGATGGCAATGTTACTATTGGACAAGGAACATGGATAGGTCCAAATGTAACCATTATGGATGGCGCTAGAATTGGAAAAAATTGCAGTATATTTCCAGGCTCTGTAATTGCTGCTACTCCACAAGATTTAAAATATAATGGAGAAGAAACAACTGTAGAAATTGGAGATAATGTTACCATCAGAGAATGTGTTACCATTAACAGAGGAACTACTGACAGAATGAAGACTGTTATTGGTAATAATTGTTTAATAATGGCTTACTGTCACGTAGCCCATGATTGCATAGTAGGAGATAATTGTATATTTTCAAATAATTCAACTCTTGCAGGTCATGTCACAGTAGGGGATTATGTTATTATTTCAGGAATGGCAGCAGTTCATCAATTTTGTTCTATTGGTGACCATGCTTTTGTTACTGGTGGATCATTAGTTAGAAAAGATGTCCCTCCTTATGTAAAAGCGGCTAGAGAACCACTTTCTTATGTTGGAATAAACTCTGTTGGTTTGAGAAGAAGAGGTTTTGATTCAAAAAAAATATCTGAAATACAGAATATATACAGGTATCTATATCAAAAGAATTATAATAACTCTCAAGCAAGCCAGATTATAGAAGCTGAAATGGAAGCTTCACCAGAAAGAGATAAGATTTTACAATTTATAAAAAATTCACATAGAGGTATAATGAAAGGTTACTTCAAATAAAATTTAAATATGGCAAATACTAGTGATATAAGAAACGGATTATGCATAAATTATAACCATGATGTTTATAAAGTTATAGAGTTTTTGCATGTTAAACCAGGGAAAGGACCTGCTTTTGTTAGAACAAAATTAAAGAGTGTAACTAATGGGAAGGTTATTGATAATACTTTTTCTTCTGGCCATAAAATAGATGAAGTAAGGGTAGAGACACACAAGTTTCAGTTTTTGTATAATGATGGAGAGGATTTTCATTTTATGAATACTCAAGATTATAATCAAATATCTTTAACTAAGTCATTAATTGATAATTCAAATTTATTAAAAGAAGGTGCATTAGTAACAGTAATTATTAATTCTGATGATGGACTTCCGTTATCAGTTGAGATGCCTGCTAGTGTTGTTTTAGAGGTAGTTTCTGCTGAACCTGGAGTCAAGGGTAACACAGCGACAAACGCGACTAAGCCAGCAACGGTTGAGACAGGTGCGATAATAAATGTTCCTCTATTTATAAACGAGGGAGATAAGATTAAGATTGAGACAGAAAAAGGAACTTATAAAGAAAGATATAAAGAATAAAATATGAGCGTATTAGTTAATAAAGAATCAAGGATTATCGTACAAGGATTTACAGGAAGTGAAGGTACGTTTCATGCTACTCAAATGATTGAGTACGGAACAAATTTAGTTGGAGGAGTTACACCTGGAAAGGGCGGTACTTCACACCTAGATAAACCAGTGTTTAATACTGTTAAAGAGGCTGTTACTAGTGTAGGTGCAGATACTTCAATAATTTTCGTTCCACCTGCATTTGCAGCTGATGCGATAATGGAAGCAGCTGATGCGAAAATTAAGACAATAATAACTATAACAGAAGGTATTCCAACTTCTGATATGATAAAAGTAAAAAATTACTTGAGTAATAAAGACAGCATACTTATTGGACCTAATTGTCCGGGTGTAATTACTCCAGGTGAGGCAAAAGTAGGTATCATGCCTGGATTTGTATTTAAAAAAGGTAATGTAGGTATTGTTTCGAAATCTGGAACCTTAACGTATGAAGCTGCTGATCAAGTGGTTAAGCAAGGTTATGGAATTAGTACTGCAATTGGAATAGGAGGAGATCCAATTATTGGAACATCCACTAAGGAAGCATTAGAGATGTTGATAAATGATAGTGAAACTAATTGTGTTGTGATGATTGGTGAAATAGGTGGTCAATTAGAAGCTGATGCAGCTAATTGGTATAAATCTAGTGGTAGTACAAAACCCGTTGTTGGTTTTATAGCAGGTGAAACTGCTCCAGCTGGTAGAACTATGGGGCATGCAGGTGCAATAGTAGGCGGAAGCGATGATACTGCTCAAGCAAAAAAAGAGATATTAGCTGAATGTGGAATAAATGTAGTTAATTCTCCAGCAGATATTGGTAAAGAAGTTAAACTGATTCTTAATTAAAAAAAAGATGTTACTAAATAATAAAAATGTAATTATAACAGGAGCAACTAGAGGTATTGGAAAAGGTATTGCTATTGAATTTGCTAAGCAAGGTGCTAATATAGCTTTCACTTATAGTAGATCTGTAGAAGAGGCAAAAGCATTAGAGACTGAGTTACTAGACTTGGGCGTTAAAGCTAAGTCATATCAAAGTGATGCGTCAAAGTTTGATGAGGCTCATAGCTTAATAGAAGAAATATTGTCAGAATTTGATTCAATTGATGTTCTAATAAATAATGCAGGAATTACTAAAGATAATTTACTTATGAGAATGCAGGAGTCTGATTTTGATATAGTTATAGACGTTAACTTAAAGTCTGTATTTAATATGACTAAAGCAGTTCAAAGAACAATGCTTAAACAAAGAAGTGGATCAATAATTAATATGAGCTCTGTAGTAGGAGTAAAGGGAAATGCGGGTCAGACAAATTATGCAGCTTCTAAGGCAGGCATAATTGGCTTTTCAAAATCTGTAGCACTAGAATTAGGATCAAGAAATATAAGATGTAATGTAGTAGCACCTGGCTTTATAGAAACAGAAATGACAGCTAAGCTAGATGAAGCTGTAGTTAATGAATGGAGAAAAGGAATCCCTTTAAAAAGAGGAGGAACTCCTTTAGATATAGCTAATACTTGTGTTTGGCTAGCTAGCGATCTGTCTTCATACGTAACTGGTCAAGTAATAAATGTTGACGGAGGAATGTTAACTTAATATTAACAATAAATTTAAATAAATTAAATAATTTTAATAATCAATAAAAAATAATAAAAATGGAAAAATTACCAAAAATTGGATTACCCTTAATCATATTATTTTCTTTAGTTCTACTAGTAGGAGGAAGACTATTTTACAATATTAACGCTGGTGAAGCTGGAGTTATCTTTAAAACATTTGACGGAGGTGTGGAAACTGAAAACCCACCACTTGGAGAAGGTTTTCAATTAGTATGGCCATGGAACAAAGTTGTTATCTATGAAGTTAGACAGCAAGAAGTGTTTGAGAAAATGAATGTATTATCATCTAACGGTCTTGAAATTAAGCTTGAAGCATCAGCTTGGTTCCAACCTGATTATGCGAATCTAGGTAGATTACATCAAGAAAAAGGAGTTAATTATAAAAGTAGAATTTTACTACCAGCAATAAGATCAGCTGCTAGAAGTGTAGTCGGAAGATATACACCAGAACAGTTGTATTCAAGTAAAAGAGATGCTATACAGACTGAAATTTATGATGAAACAAAGAAGATTGTTTCTGGTCAATATATTCAGCTTAATGATATACTTGTAAGAGATGTTACTTTACCTCCAACTATCAAAGAAGCGATAGAGAGAAAATTAAAGCAAGAGCAAGAATCTTTAGAGTATGAATTTAGACTTGAAAGTGCAAGAAAAGAAGCTGACAAAGTGAGAATTGATGCTCAAGGTAAGGCTGATGCAAATAGAATCTTAAATTCTTCTCTTACAACTAATATATTAAGAGATAAAGGAATAGAAGCTACAATCAAATTAGCTACGTCAAATAATAGTAAAGTGGTTGTTATAGGAAGTGGAAAAGATGGATTACCTATCATCTTAGGTAATAATTAATGCCTACTTTTTCTTAAAAATTTTAAAAAAACTCCATAATTATTTTATGGGGTTTTTTTTATAAATATTCAGTTGTAGAAGTATGAATTTAAATAATTATTATTTAATAGAAATACAGTTTTTAGGATACAGGTTTCATGGTTGGCAAAAGCAACCTAATTTAAAGACCGTACACCTGATGATAGATAGGACTATTAATTACGTACTTGAAGATAATAAATTTAAATCTTTAGGGGCGGGCAGGACTGATGCAATGGTTTCTGCAACCCAAACAGCCTTTGAGTTATTTACTGAAAAGCCATTAATTGATTTGCCAGCTTTTATGGAATTATTAAATATTAACCTTCCTCAAGACATACGAGCTTTATCAATAAAAGAGGTTGATAAAGATTTCAATATTATTAATAGCCCAAAGATAAAAGAGTACAAGTATTTGTTTACAGAAGGAACTAAAAACCATCCGTATTGCGCACCTTTTATTACTACATTTTTAGACGATTTAAATATCGAAATAATGAAAAAAGGGGCTAAATTATTTGAAGGAAAGCATAACCTTAAATCCTATTGCTACAAACCAAACGAAAATGGTTTATTTGAAAGAGAAATAACCTATTGTAGGATTACAAAAAACAATACTTTAAAAGCTAATTTTATTCCAGAAGATAGTTATGAACTAACTATAAGAGGTAGAGGATTTATGAGAAATCAGATTAGGTTAATGATGGGAGTACTTGTTGAACTAGGTAGAGCAGAGGTAGACCTTGAGTATATACAACAGTCATTAATAACCTACAATCCTAAAATAAATTATATAGCACCAGCTTCTGGCTTAATGCTAAATAAAGTTAGTTTTAAATTTTAATATTTTTGATACTAACACTAGATGGCATTTCAAATATATGTAAGTCAAAATACTTAGTTGAAGATATGATATGATCAAATATATCGGATGTAATATATTCATAGTTAAGCCATTCTTTATCCTTACTAAAAGCATATACTTCTAAAGGTACTCCGTGTATAGTAGGAGCTAGTTGCCTAACCATTACAGTCATGTTTTTATTTATTGCAGAATGATTTTCGAT